>CAIYWM010000341.1 GCA_903929895.1 uncultured Alphaproteobacteria bacterium | reverse complement strand
GATCCGTCCAAGGTCGCGTGGGTGAACATCGAGCCCGCCGCCAAGATCGCCGCCGTCGCCGAGAAGCGCGTCGACGGCGTCGGTGACTACAGCACCGGCCTGCCGCTCTACGAGAAGGCCGCCGGCAAGGGCAACGTGGTGATGATGCCGTGGGCGGATTTCGGCTTCGACATGTATTCCATGTCGATCATCGCCAGCGCCAAGACGATGAAGGACAAGCCGAAGGCCCTGAAGGATTTCCTCGAGGCCTCCTACATGGGCTGGCGGGATGTCATGGCCGACCCGAAGGCCGCGATGGAGATCCTGAAGAAGCGCGTGCCCGAGGTGGACGTCGAGGTGATGACGCCGAACATGCTGATCGGACTCGGCCTGATGAAGACCGACCGCTACGCCAAGAACGGCATCGGCTGGATCGACGAGAAGAAGATGTGCGACTCGGTCGACCTGGTGAACGCCTACATGGGCCTGCCGAAGAAGGTCGAGTGCAAGGACGTCTACTCGACCGAGTTCTTCACCAAGGTCGCGATGCCGAACTGATCCAGCCAGTCGCGTCGCGTGAACAAGGGACTGATCGACCTCCACGAGGTCGGCATGACGTATCAGGCGGCGAGCGGCCCGGTAGAGGCCCTCGCCGGTATTTCCGCGTCCATTGGCGCCGGCGAGTTCGTCTCGCTGGTCGGCCCGAGTGGCTGCGGAAAGTCGACCCTGCTGCGGATCGTGGCCGGGCTGCGGCCGGCCACGCGCGGCACGATCACGGTGGCGGGCCGGACGGTGACCCAGCCGATCCCCGATATCGGCATGGTCTTCCAGGCCCCGATTCTGCTGAAATGGCGCTCCATCCTGGAGAACGTGCTGCTGCCGGCCGAACTGGCCGGAAAGGACCCTCGCTCGCTGCGGTCACGGGCCGAGCAGCTCCTCGACATGGCAGGCCTCGGCGGCTTCGGCACCAAGTTGCCGCGCGAACTGTCCGGCGGCATGCAGCAGCGGGCCGCGCTCTGTCGCGCCCTGCTCCTCGACCCGCCGCTCCTCCTGATGGACGAGCCGTTCGGCGCACTCGACGCCATGACTCGGGACGACATGGCGCTCGAGCTTCTGCGCATCTGGGGCGAAAAGGACGTCGCCCGCGAGGCCCGCAAGACCGTCCTGTTCGTGACCCACTCGATCCCGGAGGCGGTCTTCCTGTCCGACCGCGTGATCGTCATGTCGGCGCGTCCCGGCCGCATCGCCGCGGACCTGCGAATCGACCTGCCGCGCCCCCGCACCGTGGAACTGCGGGCCACGGAGGCGTTCGGCAAGCTCAACCTCGAGATTTTCCGCGCCCTGACGGGGAAGACCATCGTGGGCGCGGCCCTTTAGGGCGTTGGCGCGGCCTGCCCTGCCTGATAAGACGCGGGCGAAATAGCAGGAGCAGACATGGCCAACGCCGCCACCCCGATCAAGAGCGCCGCCAAGGGCATCAGCGCAGACGCCAGGGCCTTCGACTGGGAAGACCCTTTCTTCCTCGACGACCAGCTGACCGAAGATGAGCTCGCCATCCGCGACGTCGCGCGCGACTACTGCCAGGACAAGCTGATGCCGCGCGTCCTGATGGCCAACCGCAACGAGAAGTTCGATCGCGATATCATGAACGAGTTCGGCGCGCTCGGCCTCCTGGGCTCGACGCTCCCGGAGAAGTATGGCTGCGCCGGCGCCAACTACACGACCTACGGCCTGGTCGCCCGCGAAGTCGAGCGCGTCG
>CAIYWM010000340.1 GCA_903929895.1 uncultured Alphaproteobacteria bacterium | reverse complement strand
TCGTTGCCGTCGAGCACGCGCCGCACCACTTTGGTGGGGCACTTGTCGGCGAGGAATTTGCGAACCTGCTCCTTGAGCAGCTTCTGGTCGTCGGAGAAATCGAAGTTCATGATGCCCGACCCTAGCAAGCCTGCTCGGTTCGGGGAACGGCTCTGGGTTCCGACAGGCGGGTTGACCTGCGCATTATGGTGAACGTCATGAACACGGATCAAATCAAGGACTGGCACGCACACGTCTATTTCGACGCCGCCTCTCGAGACGCGGCGTGGGCGTTGCGCGAGCGTATCGAGAAGACCTTCCCGATCGAGATGGGCCGCTTCCACGAGAAGCCGGTCGGGCCGCATCCACACTTCAGTTACCAGGTCGCCCTGAAGAACGAACAGTTCCTGCCGGTCATGTCATGGCTGACCCTGAACCGCGGCGAACTTACGGTGTTCATTCATCCCAACACCGGGCACGATCTGGAGGATCATCGCGACCGCGCGATCTGGATGGGCCAGCAGGTGCCGCTGGTCCTCGACATCTTCACGAAGAAGGACTGACCCGATGGACTCCCTGCTCCCGCTCGCCCAGCGCGTCGGCGAAAAACTCAAGGCCCGCAAAGAGACCGTCGGCATTTCCGAATCGTCGGCCGGCGGTTTGATCTCCGCCGCGCTGCTCGCCGTACCGGGCGCCTCGGCCTATTTCATGGGCGGCGCCGTGGTCTACACGCGGCCGGCGGGCGATGCGTTCCTCGCCGTCCCGCGCGAGAAGCGCGCCGGCGTCCGCTCCTCCTCCGAGCCCTGGGCGCTGCTCGCTGCCGAGCATGTCCGCGGACGTCTCAAGACGACCTGGGGCCTGGCCGAGACCGGCGCCTCCGGGCCGACCGGCAATTCCTACGGCGATCCCGCGGGACACACCTGCGTGGCGGTCGTGGGTCCCCACGGAAGCGTGGCGCGCACCCTACGCACCGGCTCCGACGACCGCGTCGCCAACATGCGCGCCTTCGCCGCCGAAGCGCTCAAGCTTTTGGACGAACAGCTTTCCTGAGGTCAGCCGATGGGCCGCTTGAACGCGGCGATCGCAAGGAACACCCAGCCCGCGATGAAGGCGAGACCGCCGATCGGCGCCACGGCGCCGAACCATCGCGGGCCGCCGAACGACAGGGAATAGAGCGCGCCGGGAAACAGGACGCTGCCCACGAGGAACAGCCACAGGGCGACAACCGACAGGCGCACGTTCAGCAGGTCCACACCCGCCAGGGCGCACACGCCCAGCATCGCCAGGGCATGGACCATCTGATAGTGGCTGCCGGTCTGCAGCCAGTCGCGCGCCTTCAGGCCGGCTTCCGTGCGCAAGTCGAGACCATGCGCGGCGAAGGCGCCGACGATGACCGAGATCGCGCCGCTCAGCGCGGCAACGACGATCCAGAGCCGCGCGGCGTCGCCCACGGGACTATTGCAGCGGCCGGGTCGGCCGCCCGCCTGCCGTCATGCCGCCATCGATCACAAGCTCCTGGCCGGTGATGTAGTTGCCGGCGTCGGTACACAGGAAGAGCACGCCGTTGGCGATGTCCTGTGCCTCGCCGACCCGCGGCAGCGGCACCGTGGCGGCCGCACGCTCGCGCGGATCGATCGGCGCGTTGCGGCGATTGCCTTCGGCGCCGGTCGGGATCTTCTCCCAGATCGGCGTGGCGATGATGCCGGGATGCACCGAATTGCAGCGGATGTTGTCGGCCGCATGTTCGAGCGCCACCGATTTCGCCAGCAGGCGCACGCCGCCCTTGGTCGCCGAATAGGCCGCGAGGCCCGGCGCGCCGCGCAAGCCCGCGACCGACGACATCAGCACGATCGAGCCACCGCCCACCCGCTTCATCGCCGGGATCGAATGCTTGATCGAGAGGAACACGCCGTCGAGGTTGATCGCCTGCTGACGCTGCCAGTCGGCGAGCGTCATGGTCGCGATCGGCGACATGATGCCGATGCCGGCATTGGCCACCATGATGTCGAGCCGGCCGTACTGCTTCTCGGCGTCGGCAACGATGCCGGGCCACGCCGCCTCGTCGCGCACGTCATGGCGCAGATAATGCGCCTTGCCGCCCGCCTTCGTGATGCGGTCGACGACACCCTTTCCCAGCATGTCGTCGATGTCGGTGATGAGAACCGACGCGCCTTCGCGCGCCAGCGTTACGGCACAGGCCTCGCCGATGCCGGAAGCACCGCCCGTGACGATGGCAACCTTGCCCGAGACCTGAGCCATGGAACGCTCCTTAGCGGTTCTTCCAGTTGCCGGGGCGCTTCTCGGCGTACGACTTGACGCCTTCCTTGAAGTCCTCGGTCTTGCGGGTCCACTCCTGCTCGGTGAGCTCGCGCTCGGTAGCCGCTTCCGCCGCATCGGCGAAGCCACGGCGCATCGTCTCGCGCGTCGACATCACCGCGAGCGGCGCCGACTCGGCGATCTCCTGCGCGAGCTTGATCGCCTCCTTGCGCACGTCGGCCAGCGGCACCAGCATGTCGGCCAGTCCCCATTCCAACGCCTCTTCGCCACCAATGCGACGGCCCGTGTAGAACATGAGGTTCGCCTTCTGCTGGCCGATCAGGCGCGGCAGGGTGAAGGTGAGCGAGAAGCCGGGATGGAAGCCCAGCCGCGTGAAGTTGGCCGCGAAGCGTGCTTCCGGGGCTGCGACGCGGAAGTCGGGCGCCAGCGCGAGGCCGAGGCCACCGCCGATCGCCGGTCCCTGGATCGCCGCGACGCTGGGCTTCTTCGCCCGGAAAATGCGGGTCGCTTCCTTGTAGAGGTGCTTGCCGCTCTCGGCCGCGCCGGTCTGCGGGCGGTTGGCGAAATCGGCGCCGGCGCAGAACGACTTGCCCTGGGCGCACAGCACGTAGGCGCGGATCTTGTCGTCGCGGTCGAAGGCCTCGAAGGCGTCGGCGATCTGGTTGATCAGCGAGTTGTCGAAGAAGTTGTGCGGCGGCCGCTGAATCTCGACGATTCCAACCGCGCCGTCGGTGCTGATCCCGAGATCCTTGAAGGTGCTGCTCATACGTTTTCTCCCGCGTTGAAAATCCGGTTAACTTGGCCGGGATACTGCCCCGGCAGGGGGCACGCGTCGATACGGGAGGAAATGGAATGCCGCAAAGCGAACGACACGCCCTGGTGCTGGGCGGAGGCACGATGGGCGTTGGGATCATCGCCATGTTCCTGGGCGGCGGCTGGAAGGTGGACGTCGTGTCGCGCTCCGCCTCGACC
>CAIYWM010000339.1 GCA_903929895.1 uncultured Alphaproteobacteria bacterium | reverse complement strand
TTCTTCGCGCTGGGCGGTGAGACGACCGACGGTCACGCTTTCTTCGCCGACGCCCTGTCGCGCGGTGCCGCGGCAGCCGTCGTGTCGCGTGACGTCGAAGGCGCCAGGGGCCCCCTGGTCCATGTTCCCGACACGATGAAGGCGCTGGTCGAACTCGGTCGCGCCGCCCGCCGTCGCAGCACGGCGCGCATCGCCAGCGTTACCGGTTCGGTCGGCAAGACCAGCACCAAGGATGCGCTGCGCGCGATGCTGTCGGCAGAGGCGCCGACCTCCGCCAGTGTGGCCAGCTACAACAACCATGTCGGCGTGCCCATCAGCCTCGCGCGCCTGCCGCGCGAGGCGCGCTACGGCGTGTTCGAGATCGGCATGAACCATCCCGGCGAGATCGAACCGTTGGCCCGCCAGGTCGAGGCGCATGTCGGCATCGTCACCAATGTCGGGCCGGTCCATATCGGCCACCTGGGCAGCGAGGAGGCGATCGCGGACGAGAAGGGCTGCATCTTCGCCGGGATGGCGGAAGGCGCAGTGGCCGTGCTCAATCGCGACAGTCGCCACTATGAACGCCTGGCCGGAAAAGCCCGTCATTTCGGCGTTTCGCGCATCATCGGCTTCGGACGCAGCGAGGCGGCTGAGGCTCGTCTTGTCTCCTGCGACCTGCAGGATACGGGCAGTGATGTTGCAGCCTTGATCCACGGCCGCCGGATCGAGTATCGGCTGGGCGCGGCTGGCGAACACTGGGTGCTGAACAGCATCGGCGCGCTGGCCGTCATCGAGGCCTTGGGCGCGGATGTGGCGAAGGCGGCAGCGATCCTGGCCAACGTTAAGGCTTCGCCCGGTCGTGGTGCACGCCGCATGCTGACGTTCGGCGGCGGCACGATCGAGCTGCTGGACGAGAGCTACAACGCCAACCCGGTTTCGGTGGGAGCGATGCTGTCGGTCCTGGCGCGGACCGAGCCGCAGGCGGGCGGGCGGCGGATACTGGCGCTGGGTGACATGCGTGAGCTGGGCGAGGACGCGGATGCCTATCATGCGGGCCTCGCCGATGCCGTGGCCGCGAGCGGTGCGGCTCAGGTCTTCCTGTGCGGTCCGCACATGCAGGCTCTGTGGCAGCGGCTCGAGCCGGCGCAGCGAGGTGTGCACCGGCCGGATTCAACGGCGCTGGCGGGCGATGTCGCCGCCGCGCTCAAGGCGGGGGACGTGGTCGCGGTGAAGGGTTCGCTGGGCTCGAAAATGAAGATCGTCGTGGACGCCATCCTGGCGGCCAGCGGCGGCGAGGCGGGGCGCTAGGATGTTCTACAACTTTCTCTATCCGCTGGCGGACCTTTTCACGCCGTTCAACCTGTTCCGCTACCTGACGTTCCGGTCGATCGCCGCCTTCCTCACGGCGCTGGTGCTGAGCTTCCTGATCGGCGGCGCGCTCATCCGCTGGCTGCGCAGCAAGCAGAAGCAGGGACAGCCGATCCGCGACGACGGTCCGGCCAGCCACTTGATGACCAAGAAGGGCACGCCGACGATGGGCGGCCTGCTGATCCTCATCACCCTGTCGGTCGCGACCCTGCTGTGGGCCGACCTCACCAACCGCTATGTCTGGATCGTGCTCGGCGTCACGCTGGCCTTCGGTGCGGTCGGCCTGTGGGACGACTTCCTCAAGGTAACCAAGCGCAACCCGAAGGGCGTGCCTGGCAAGATCAAGCTCGCTCTCACCGTCGTGGCCTCGGGCATCGCGGTCTATCTGGTCGCCCAGGCGTCACCGGCGCCGCTGCGCTACCAGCTCGCCGTGCCGTTCCTCAAGGACGTGCTGATCCCCCTGGGGGCTGTCGGCTTCATCGCATTCGGCATCCTGGTGATTGCCGGCACGTCGAACGCCGTCAACCTGACCGACGGGCTCGACGGCCTGGCCATCGGCCCCGTCATCATGGCGTCCGCGGTGTTCGGCCTGATCGCCTACGTCGTGGGCAACACGATCCTCACCAACTACCTCTACCTCCATCACGTGCCGCGCTCGGGCGAACTGGCGGTGCTCCTCGCGGCGCTGGTCGGCGCCGGCCTCGGCTTCCTGTGGTTCAATGCGCCGCCCGCCATGGTGTTCATGGGCGACACCGGCTCGCTGGCCATCGGCGGCGCCCTGGGCGCGGTCGCGGTCGTCACCAAGCACGAGATCGTGCTGTCGATCGTCGGCGGCCTGTTCGTGCTGGAGACCGTCTCGGTGATCGTACAGGTCCTGTCCTACAAATGGACCGGCAAGCGGGTCTTCCGCATGGCGCCACTGCATCATCACTTCGAGCAGAAAGGCTGGGCCGAGCCCACCATCGTCTTCCGCTTCTGGATCATCGCCGCCATCCTGGCGATGGCCGGCCTCGCCACCCTGAAGCTGCGGTGAACGGATGATCGATCTCGCCGTCCTTGAGGGTTCGTCGTTCGTCGTGCTGGGGCTTGCGCGCTCCGGCCTGGCGACCGTGCGTGCCCTGAGGGCAGCCGGGATCGACTGCATTGCCTGGGACGACAATGCGGCGTCGCGCGATGCGGCGGCTCAACTCGGCGCCCGGATCGCTGACCCGGCGACGATCGACTGGTCGGGCATCACCGCCCTCGTGATCAGCCCGGGCATTCCCAGCACCTTGCCGGTGCCTCATCCCGTGGCGGTCGCCGCGCGCGCCGCCGGCAAGCCGATCATCTGCGACGTCGAGCTGCTGGCCCGGGCGCAGCCCCAGGCGCGGTTCGTCGCCATCACCGGCACCAACGGCAAGTCGACGACGACGGCGCTGATCGGCCATATCCTCCAGCAAGCCGGCGCCCGCTGCGAAGTCGGCGGCAATATCGGGCGCGGCGCGCTCGACCTCGAGTCGCTCGGCGAGGGCGGCCTCTACGTGCTGGAGCTTTCCTCCTATCAGCTCGAGCTGCTGCAGACCTTCCATGCCGACATCGCCGTATGGCTCAACATCACGCCCGACCATATCGACCGGCATGGCGATCTCGCGGGCTACGTGGCGGCCAAGAGGAACATCTTTGCCCGCCAGCGCGCCGGCGACTGCGTCGTGATCGGCGCCGAAGACGAGCCCTCGCGCGACGTCGAGCGCGAGATGGCGGCGCGTTCCGGCATTGCCTGCGTGCCGGTGGCGCTCGACCGCCCCGTGGCCAACGGCATTTCCTACCGCGCCGGCATGCTGGTCGATGCTGACGGCTACACGGTCGATTTCTCCGACGTGCTCACCCTGCCGGGCGACCACAATGCACAGAACGCGGCCTGCGCCTGGGCGGTCTGCCGCTGGCTGGACGTGCCGCGCGAGATGATCGTCGCCGGTCTGCGGACCTATCCCGGCCTGCCACACCGCCAGGAACGCGTGGCCGCCGTCGGCAAGGTCGTCTACGTCAACGACAGCAAGGCGACGAACGCCGATGCCGCGGCGCGCGCGCTGTCGAGCTACGACGATATCTACTGGATCCTCGGCGGTCAGGCGAAGGAGGGCGGCGTGGCGCCGCTCGCCCCGTACTTCGACCGTATCCGCCATGCCTTCCTGATCGGCGAGGCCACCGAGCTGTTCGCCGGCCAGCTCGAGGGCAAGCTGCGCTACAGCCGCTGCGGCGACCTGCAATCGGCGCTGGACGCCGCGCACGCGCTGGCGCAACGCGAGGCCGCAGGACCCGCGGTGGTTCTCCTCTCGCCCGCCTGCGCCTCCTGGGACCAGTGGAAGAGCTACGAACATCGCGGCGATGCCTTCCGCGCCATGGCGCGGGCACTGCCGGGAGCCGAGACTTTGGGGAGGGCGGCGTGATCCAGGTTCCGCGCGACGATCGCAGTGTGATCGGTCAATGGTGGTGGACCGTCGATCGCTGGTCGCTGGGTGCGATCCTGGCGATCATGGCCTTCGGAGTCATGCTGACCCTGGCGGCCTCGCCGCCGGCCGCGGAGCGCATCGGCGCCGACTCGTTCCTCTTCGCCAAGCGCCAATTCCTGTTCCTGCCGCTGGCGCTCCTCGTCATGCTGTCGATCTCGCTCGCCTCGCCGCGGCATGTGCGGCGCCTGGCGCTTGTCGTCTTCTGCGGCAGTATCGTGCTGCTGGCAGCGACCTTCGTGATCGGCATCGAGATCAAGGGCGCGCGACGCTGGATTTCGGTGCCCGGCCTGTCGAGCGTGCAGCCGTCGGAGTTCGTGAAGCCGAGCCTCGCGGTGATCTCGGCCTGGCTGCTGGCGCAGAGCCGCACCGAGCGGCGTGCGCCGGGCTATCTCCTGTCCACCGTGCTGGTCGGCGGCGTTCTGGCGCTGCTGGTGCTGCAGCCCGACCTCGGCATGAGCGTCGTCGTGGCCTCGGTCTGGGCCGTCCAGCTCTTCGTCGTCGGCCTGCCGATGTGGGTCGCGGGCTTCGGCGCGGTGGCGGGTGCAGCCGGCATGGTCGGCGCCTACTTCCTGTTCAGCCACGTGCGCAGCCGCTTCGACCGCTTCCTCGATCCGTCATCCGGCGACAACTACCAGGTCAATACCTCGCTCGAAGCCTTCATGAACGGCTCGCTGTTCGGCCGCGGGCCGGGCGAGGGTACGGTGAAGGCGCAGCTTCCCGACGCCCACACCGACTTCGTCATGGCCGTGGCCGGCGAGGAGTTCGGCCTCGTCGTCTGCCTGATGATCCTCTGCCTGTTCGCCTTCGTGACGCTCCGCTCGATGTCGCGCGCCTCGAAGGAGACCAGCCTGTTCATCACCCTCGCGGCCACGGGTCTGGCCGTCCAGTTCGGCCTGCAGGCTGCCATCAACATGGCCTCGACCATCCAGCTGATCCCCGCAAAGGGCATGACCCTGCCGTTCATTTCCTATGGCGGCTCCTCGGCGCTGGCGATGGCGATCTGCGTCGGCATGATGCTGTCGCTGACGCGCGAACATGCCGGTCTGAGGGAGGCCGTATGACGGAGGCCGTGCGTCCCGTGGTCCTGGCGACCGGCGGCACCGGCGGGCATGTGTTCCCGGCCGAGGCGCTCGCCGGCGAACTGGAGGCGCGGGGCGTGCCGTTCACCCTGGTCACGGATTCACGCGGCCGGCAGTGGCAGGGCGCGCTGTCGCGGCGGCCGATCCACTACATCCGTTCCGCGAGCCCGACCGGGTCACCGGTGCAGAAGGCGCTGGCGCTCCTCTCGCTGGCGCTGGGCCTGTTCGACGCCTGGCGGGCGCTGGGACGCATCGGTCCGTCCGTCGTCGTGGGCTTCGGCGGTTATGCCTCGGTGCCGACCATGGTCGCGGCCCGCCTGCGCCGGCTGCCGGCGATGCTGCACGAGCAGAACGCCGTGCTCGGTCGTGCGAATCGCCTCGTGCTGGGCGGTGCCGGGCGCGTGGCCACCTCATTTGCCCGCACCCGCTATCTCGACGGCGATGCGCGGGCGCAGCTGGTCGGCAATCCCGTGCGCGAGCCCGTGCGGGCCCTCCGTGATTCGCCCTACCGTGCGCCGGGCGAGGGGCGGGTGATCGATCTCCTGGTGTTTGGCGGCAGCCAGGGAGCGGCCTCGTTCGGCGAAGTCGTGCCGCAGGCCGTCCTCTCCCTGCCGCAGTCGCTGCGGTCGCGGCTGCGCATCGTGCAGCAATGCCGGCCCGAGGGCATCGACCGCGTGCGGACGAGTTACGTCAAGGCGGGTGTCGTCGCCGAGATTGCGCCCTTCTTCACCGATCTGCCTCAGCGCATGGCCGCCGCCCATCTCGTGATCGGCCGCTCGGGCGCCTCGACGGTGGCCGAACTGGCGGCGATCGGCCGGCCGTCGATCCTGGTGCCCTATCCCTACGCCGCCGACGATCACCAGACCGCCAATGCGCGGGCCTTCGAGGCGACGGGCGCCTGCATCGTGCTGCCGCATGCATCCTTCACCGCCGCTACCCTGGCGGGGCACCTCGTGGCCCTGACCGGAGAGCCGGAACGCCTTGCCGCGATGGCGGGAGCGGCCCATGCCGCCGGCCGTCCAGATGCCGCAGCCCGGCTTGCGGACGTCGTCGCCGAATTCGTTTCGCTTCCCCTTTCGCCGTCAGCCACGGGAGTCGCCGCATGAGGGCGTTGCCGCTCGATCTCGGTCTCATCCACTTCGTCGGCATCGGCGGCATCGGCATGTCCGGCATTGCCGAGGTGCTGCACAATCTCGGCTACAAGGTGCAGGGCAGCGACGTCGCCGAGGGTGCCAACACGCGCCGTATCGCCGAACTGGGCATGAAGGTGATGATCGGCCATCGCGCCGAGAACGTCGGCAATGCCCAGGTCGTCGTCGTGTCGAGCGCGGTCAAGAAGGACAATCCCGAGGTGCTCGCCGCCCGTACGCGCCATGTGCCGGTCGTGCGCCGTGCAGAGATGCTGGGTGAGCTGATGCGACTGAAGTGGTCCATCGCGGTCGGCGGCACGCACGGCAAGACGACGACCACTTCGCTGGTCGCTGCCATGCTCGAGGCCGGCGGCCTCGATCCGACGGTGATCAACGGCGGCATCATCAACGCCTACGGCACCAACGCGCGCCTGGGTGAGGGCGACTGGATGGTCGTCGAATCCGACGAATCGGATGGCTCTTTCCTGCGCCTGCCGGCCACCATCGCGGTGGTCACCAACGTCGATCCCGAACATCTCGACCATTACGGCACCTTCGACGCGTTGCGCGACGCCTTCGTGCGCTTCGTCGAGAACATTCCCTTCTATGGCTTCGCGGTGCTCTGCTCCGACCATCCCGAGGTCCAGGCGCTGATCCCGCGCGTCGCGGACCGCCGCATCATCACGTACGGTATCGGCGCCAATGCCGATGTACGCGCCATCAACCTGAAGCTGGATCGCGGCGGTGCCGATTTCGACGTCATGGTCGAGAACAGGGCGACCAACGAATCGCGCATCATCGCGGGCATGCGCCTGCCGATGTTCGGACAGCACAACGTTCAGAACGCGCTGGCCGCCATCGCCGTGGCCCAGGAAATGGGACTGCCGGACGACACGATCCGCCGCGCGCTCGGCGCCTTCGCTGGCGTCAAGCGGCGCTTCACCAAGACCGGCGAGGCGCACGGCATCACGGTGATCGACGATTACGGTCACCACCCGGTTGAGATCGCGGCCGTGCTGCGCGCCGCCCGGCAAGCCTATGGCGGATCGGGCCGGGTCATCGCCGTCATGCAGCCGCACCGCTACTCGCGTCTCGGCGCGTTGCGCGCCGAGTTCGCCGCATGCTTCTCCGACGCCGATGCCGTGATCATCGCCGATGTCTATGCAGCGGGCGAGGCGCCGATCGAGGGTGTCAGTCGCGACATGCTGGTGGGCCTGGTGCAGCGCGCCGGTCATCGCGACGTGGCGCCGCTCGGCGGACCAGGCGAGCTTCCGGAAATGATCTGGCAGATCGCGCGTCCCGGCGACGTCGTGGTCTGCCTGGGCGCGGGCAATATCACGGCCTGGGCGCATGCACTGCCTGGCCAGATCCAGCAGCTTGCGGCCGAGAAGGCCGGTCCGCGTGCCATCGCCAACGATGCGGACTCCCACGGCGGATCGGCGGCATGATGGCACTCGCGACCTCGACGCCCCACCTGATCGACCGGCTGCCCCGGCCGCGCGGACGGCTGACCGCCGACGCGGCACTCGGGCCGCAGACCTGGTTCCGTGCGGGGGGAGCGGCCGAAGTGCTGTTCCGGCCGGCCGATGTCGAGGATCTCGCGACCTTCATGGCCGGCCTGCCGTCGGATGTGCCCGTCACGATCCTGGGCGTCGGCTCCAACATCCTCGTGCGTGACGGCGGCGTGAAGGGCGTGGTCATTCGCCTGCTGCGCGGCTTCACCGGCATCTCGGTCGAAGGTCATGAGGTCGTGGCCGGCGCGGGCGCGCTCGATCTCAACGTGGCCCTGACCGCGCGCGACCATGCGCTCGCGGGCCTCGAGTTCCTGAGCGGCATTCCCGGCACGATCGGGGGCGCGTTGCGCATGAATGCGGGCGCCTATGAAGGCGACCTGGCGCAGGTCCTCGTCTCCGCCGAAGCGGTCGATCGTGCGGGCAAGGTCCATGCGGTTGCCGCGGACGCGATGGGCTTCAGCTATCGTCACAGCGAAGCGCCGGCGGACTGGATCTTCACGGCGGCGCGCCTGCGGGCGACGCCGGGCGACCAGCTGGCCATCGCCCGCCGCATCGCCGAGATCGATGCCGCCCGCACCGAGTCCCAGCCGCGCAGCCGCACCGGCGGCTCGACCTTCGTCAATCCGCCGGGGGAGAAGGCGTGGCAGCTGATCGACCAGGCCGGCTGCCGTGGCCTGCGCATCGGCGAGGCCCAGGTTTCCGAGAAGCACTGCAATTTCCTGATCAACCTCGGGGAAGCGACGGCCGGCGACATCGAGGGATTGGGCGAAGAAGTGCGCCGGCGTGTGCTGGAGAAGACCGGCGTGCGGCTCGAATGGGAGATCCGGCGTATCGGGGAACCAGCGGGGAGAGCAGGGCAATGACGCACGTTGCAGTCCTGATGGGCGGCTGGTCGCCGGAGCGTGACGTGTCGCTGGTGAGCGGCAAGGCCTGTGCCGAGGGCCTGCGCGAAGGCGGGCACGAGGTCGTCGAGTACGACGTGAAGCGCGACCTGCGCGCCCTGGTGGATTTCCTGCGGCCCGCCGCCGGCGGCGGCCCGGACGTGGTTTTCAATGCCCTCCACGGCCGCTACGGCGAGGATGGTTGCATCCAGGGCGTCCTCGAGATCATGCGCGTGCCCTATACGCACTCCGGCGTGCTCGCCTCGGCGATCGCCATGGACAAGCCTCTGGCGCGGCACATCTTTGCGTCGCTCGGCCTGCGAGTCGCCGAGGGAAGGGTGATCGAGCGCCGCTCGCTCGCCTCCGGCGATCCCATGCCGCGCCCCTATGTCGTGAAGCCGATCGACCAGGGATCGAGCATCGGCGTCCACATCGTGCGCGACGGAGACAATCTGGCGGCCGTCGAGGCGGCGGAAGCCGCGTTCGGCGAGCGTGTGCTGATCGAGAAGTTCGTGCCGGGGCGGGAACTCACGGTCGCGGTGATGGGCGACCGGCCGATCGCCGTCACCGAGCTCAGGCCGCGCACCCGGTTCTACGACTACGAAGCCAAGTACACCGACGGCATCACCGAACATCTCGTGCCGGCGCCGATCCCCGAAGACGTCTACGAGCTCGCCAGGCAATGGGCGCTCGCGGCGTACCAGGAGCTTGGCTGCAACGGGCTCAGCCGTGCCGATTTCCGCTGGGACGATTCGAAGCCCGGCACCTCGGGCCTCGTCATCCTGGAACTCAACACCCAGCCCGGAATGACCCCGCTGTCGCTGGCGCCGGAGCAGGCCAGGTGGGCGGGCATCTCCTGGCCCCAGCTCATGACCTGGATGGTCGAAAACGCGAGACACCCCTCGTGAGTGCCGCAAAGAAGACAGTCCCGCCGAAGGCCGGCGCCGCACCGCGCCGCGACTACGACCGGCGCAAGAAGCGCGGGCCCGTCCGCAAGACCGGCCGTCCCTTCTGGAAGCAGCCGGTGCTGCTCGGCGCGATCGTCCTGCTGCTGGGTTGCGGCGGCGGGGGCGGCTGGTGGGCCTGGCGCGAGGGCTGGCTGGTCGAGGCCCAGAAGCAGTTCGACTCGATCTCTCGCACGGTCGTCGGCGCCATCACGCCCTTCAAGCTGGCGGACGTCACGGTCGAGGGCCGCGACTATGTCGAGCGCAGCGATCTCCTTGCGGCGCTGAACGTCAGCCGCGGCGACTCGCTGCTCGGCATCGACCTCCAGGCGTCGCGCAAGCGGCTTGAGGCGATCGACTGGGTCGAATGGGCAACCGTGGAGCGCCGTCTGCCGGACACGCTCTATGTCACGCTGAAGGAACGCCGCGCCGTTGCGATCTGGCAGAACGGCAGTGAATACACGCTGATCGATGCGAACGGGCGCACGGTGCGGGCGAGCCGCATGCCGCCGGGCGCCGAGACGCTGTTGCTGCTGGGTGGTCCCGGTGCGCCGGATCACGTCGGCGACCTGCTGCTCCTGCTCACCTACGAGCCGACGGTGGCGCGGCAACTGCGCGCCGCCGTCTGGGTCGGGCAGCGCCGCTGGAACCTCATCCTGAACAACGGTGTCGAGATCTGGCTGCCGGAAGAGGACGCTGTCGCGGCCCTGCAGCATCTCGCCAAGCTCCACGGGCAGCACAGGCTGCTGTCGCGCGAGTTCGGCGTCGTCGATCTCCGGCTGCCCGACAAACTTTATCTCAGGAAGCGCAATCCGGGCGACGGAACGCCTGGGCCAGCGTAGAATCGAAGCAAATCGCAAGAGTACGCGTAAGACGGGGGACATCGTGGCGAAGACGAGAAATGGCGTCGTTGCGGCGCTCGACATCGGAACGAACAAGGTCGTGTGTTTCGTGGCGCGCGTCGATGGCCAGGGCCTCCGCGTGGTCGGCATCGGACACCAGCCCGCGCTCGGCATGCGTTCCGGCAACATCATCGACATGGAGGCCGCCACCCGCGCCATCTCCTCGGCGGTGTCGACCGCGGAGGAGATGTGCGGCGAGCAGGTCCGTGACGTCATTGTCGGCGTGAGCGGTGGCTCGGCCGCCTCGCACAACCAGAGCCTCGAAGTGGCGATCGGGCATCACGAGATCGGCGAGCGCGACGTCCGCCGTGTCCAGCAGCACATCCAGCTTCCGGCCGAGACTGCGGACCGCGACATCATCCATTCCGCCGCCATCGGCTACACGGTCGACGGCACGCCGGTTCGCGACGCGCGTGGCATGTTCGGCGAGCGGCTGGGCGTCGATGTTCATTTGGTGACCGCCGCGAGCGGTGCGATGCGCAACCTGCAGGTCTGCGTGCGTCGGGCCCATCTCGAGATCGCCGACCGCGTGGTCGCCGCCCATGCCGCGGGCCTCAGTTCGTTGGTCTCGGACGAGCGTGACCTCGGTGTGACCCTGATCGACATGGGCGCGGGCACGACGTCGATCGCGGTCTTCTACGAGGGCCATCTGGTCCATGTCGATTCGATCCCGGTCGGCGGCGAGCATGTCACGCGTGACATCGCGCGCGGCCTGTCGACGCCGGTCGCCCATGCAGAGCGGATGAAGACGCAGATCGGTCGCGCCGTCGCCAAGCCGAACGACGAGTACGACATTATCGACGTGCCGCTGATCGGCGAGGAGGACCGCACGCGGCCCAACCACATTCCGCGTTCGATTCTGGTCGGCATCATTCGTCCGCGAATCGAAGAGACGTTCGAGCTTGTGCGGAGTCGACTCGAGGCGAGCGGTGTGGATAAGTTGGCCGGTGGACGTGCCGTTTTGGTCGGCGGTGGCTGCCAACTCGACGGCGTGCCTGAAGTTGCCGCGGCGATTCTCAACAAGAAGGTCCGCACCGGTGCGCCGCTCCGGCTCGCGGGACTCGCTGATTCGACCGGCGGGCCGGCATTTTCCGCAGCCGCCGGCCTTCTGTCCTTCGCGCTCCAGAATCACGCGGTGACGCAAAGCCAGCCGGCGACGAACGAGGCGCCATCGAGTCGGATCGGCCGGATTGGCAGTTGGATTAGAGAAAACTTTTAGGCAATATGTTGTGCGGGATAAGGCAGATCCCACAGGCTATAGACATAAAGACAAGAAAAAGCCGGTGGCGGTGAAGGGTCTCTGAACAAAACAGGAGATTCACGCTGTCGCTCCGAGCAGATAACCCCTCGTTTGCGTGGAGAAAACCGAATGACCATCAACCTCAGCCTCCCTCAGACGGAGTCCGAGATTAAGCCGCGCATTACCGTCGTCGGTGTCGGTGGCGCGGGTGGAAACGCCGTCAACAACATGATCAGCGCCGCGCTGGAAGGCGTGGAGTTCATCGTTGCGAACACCGACTCGCAGGCGCTGAGTCAGTCGCTCGCCGACCGGCGCGTACAGCTCGGCATCACCATCACCCAGGGACTGGGCGCCGGCGCGCGGCCCGAGGTCGGCCGCCAGGCCGCCGAAGAAGCGCTGCCCGAGATCCTGCAGCTCCTCGACGGCGCCAACATGGTTTTCGTCACTGCCGGCATGGGCGGCGGCACCGGCACCGGTGCGGCGCCCGTCATTGCCGCCGCGGCTCGCGAGCAGGGCATCCTCACCATTGGCGTCGTGACCAAGCCGTTCCACTTCGAAGGCCGCCGCCGCATGCA
>CAIYWM010000338.1 GCA_903929895.1 uncultured Alphaproteobacteria bacterium | reverse complement strand
TCGCGCGATCGACGCGGCGGTCGGGATTCGGGGATTTTCCCGCAGGAGCGCGAGATAGGCTTCGATGATCAGCTCCCGCGTCCTCGCGCTGCGGAGCCGCCGCCCGTCAACGGAGTCAGGTCCGGCCGGGGCTTCAGATGACCGCCAGCCCCGCTCCGTCACGCCGCACCGACGGAATCCGTTGGTAGCAGGCGATCGATCGTCTGCGTCCAGACGAGGCAAGCCTCCTCGATGGAGAGGCCGAACAGTTCACGCATGCGGGCCCAGCTTTCGACATCCGTGAGAGCCTCGAGCGCAATCAGGATCTGACGCCGCTCCCCGGGCGGCATCATCGCGAACTCCGGAGCGAACATCATCTCCATGCGGGAAATCACGTGGTCGCGGGCGACACGGATGCGGGCCTTCAGTTCAGGCGAGTCGCCCTGGTTCACGATCAAGGAGCGCCACAGCGGCAGCCAGCTCTCGCAGGTCTGGCCGCGTGTCCTGACATGCGACTCGATCCTGGTCTTGCGGTCGCCATCGGCTCCCCTTGGTGGCGCCAGCGCGGCCAGCTGCGCGAGCGAATAGTCGACGGCCGCCACCTGGAGCGCGCGGATATCGGGAAATCGCTCGAACACCGATCGCACCGAATAGCCCGCCTGTTCGGCGATCTCGGCGGCCGTCGGCACACGCGGAGACATCTCCCGGGCCAGCGCGAGATAGGCTTCGATGATCAACTGCTTGGTCCGCTCGCTGCGCAGCCGGCGGCCGTCGAGCTTGTTTGGTCCAGAATTCATGACGGTGCTGTGTCTTGCGGGGTCGGTGGCAGGATCCGGTCGATGGCCCGGATCCAGACGCCACAGCTTTCGGCGAACGACAGGCCGTGCATGTCGCGCATCCGCGCCCAGCTCTCGATATCGGTCACGGCTTCCAGAGCGATCAGGAGATTGCGACGTTCGATCGGCAAAAGCATCGACAGTTCAGGTCGATACATCAGCTCCATGCGCTCGATCGTCCGGTCGCGAGCGATCTTAACGCGCGCCTTGAGGGCGTCGTTCTCGTCGACGTTGAACAGCAGTGCCCGCCACAGCGCGATCCCGCGTTCGCAGGTCCCTGCCCTCGTTTCGACCTGCGACCTTATTCGGGTCGCCCGGTCCCCGTCGACGTCGCGCGCCGGGGCCAGCGCCGCAGCATGGGCAAGACTGTAGTCCGCCGCCGCGACTCTCAGCGTGTGGAGATCGGGGAAGCGCTCGAAGATGGACCGGACAGAGTAGCCGGCCCGCCCCGCGATCTCCGCCGCGGTTGGCATCGGTACCGACGGGTTTTCCCGGATCAGCTCCAGATAGGCCTCGATAATGAGCTGTTTTGTCCGTTCGCTGCGCAAGCGACGACCATCCATGCGGATAGGCTTGGGAGCCGCCGCTGCGGGGACAGCGTCGTCGGTCCGACTCATTTCGGCAGCAAGCTCACCATGGAACGCCATGCGCGCCGGATATTGCCCGGATATGCGAATATTGGCAATGCCAATGCAGTAACTTTCTCAGATCAGGGCCACAACGGCCTCAAAATTGAGGGACAATTGCATCTTAGGGGCAAGAAACTGCAAATACCAGACCTTTAGTCCCCAAAATGGGCCACCAACCGCTCGATGGCGCTGTCCAACGTGGAGTCATGCTTACAGAAGCAGAAGCGTGCGAAATACCGGGGAGCTTCGGGCGACTGGTAAAACGCGCTGACCGGGACGGCGGTCACGCCGGCCTTTACAGTTATATGACGGCAAAATTCTTCATCCGTGCCGTTGAAGCCCAGAGGCCGGAAGTCCGTGGTGACGAAGTACGTGCCGTGGGCCGGCAATACATCGAAACCGATGCTCGAAAGAGCGCTCGCGAGTCGGTCACGCTTGCGCTGCATATCGGCGGCCAGGGTCGAAAAATACCCGTCCTGCAACCGCAGCCCCGTCGCCGCGCCCCACTGGAGGTTGGGCGGGGTCGTGAAGGTCA
Organism: uncultured Alphaproteobacteria bacterium; assembly: GCA_903929895.1. GTDB lineage: Bacteria > Pseudomonadota > Alphaproteobacteria > Reyranellales > Reyranellaceae > Reyranella. Next base: position 1,757 of record CAIYWM010000338.1, on the reverse strand, counting down.
TGAACTGGTGTGTCCTGGCGATCGCCTTCATCAGTTCCGGCGCGGCGGTGATGTACCCCACTTTCCAGCCCGTCAGGCTGAAGCTCTTGCCGGCGGAGCCGATGCGCACCGTGCGGTCACGCATGCCCGGCAGGGTCATCAACGAGATGTGCCGCCGGTCGTCGAAGATGATGTGCTCGTAGACCTCGTCGCAGATCGCGTAGACATCATGCTCGAGGCAGAGCTCCGCGATGTACGAAAGCTCCTCCCGATCGAAGACCTTGGAACAGGGATTCATCGGCGTGTTGAAGAGGATGAGCTTGGTCTTGGGACCGAACGCGGCAGCCAATTCCTCCTTCGGCAGGCGCCACGTGGGCGGCTCCAGGCGCACCAGCTTGGGGATCCCGCCCGCTCGCCGCACGATGGGCAGGTAGGAATCGTAGAGCGGCTCGATCAGCACGACCTCGTCGCCCGGCTCGATCAGGCCGAACAGGCAGTCCCCCAGCGCCTCGGTCGCCCCGGATGTGATCAGCACCTCGCTTTGCCAATCGACGTCCAGCCCTTGGAAACGCCGGGCGTGTTCAGCCACCGCTTGCCGCAGCTCCGGTATTCCCATCATCGGCGGATACTGGTTGTGGCCGTTCAGCAGATAGTCCGCCGCAGCGGCACGAACCTCTTCCGGTCCCTTGTCGTCGGGAAATCCCTGGCCGAGGTTGACGGAATTGTGCTCGCGGGCAAGCGCCGACATGACTTCGAACACCGTCGTTCCCAAGCCGGCCATCGTGGAGTTTGCAGGTTTCATGGATGTTGTACTGCCCGATACTTGATCATTTTACTGATTAATATTCGATCAACCCGCCTGACAAACAGACAGGCAAATCGACAATTCCCGTTTCAGACGGTGGAAATTTCTGGCATGAAATGTGCTTCCTTGATTTACACGCGGGCTCTCCCGATTGGGAGGACCCGGTGCCTGCGCGCGGAGTGTCTCAAGCCAAATGAAGAAGATCGAAGCGATCATCAAGCCCTTCAAACTGGATGAGGTGAAGGACGCCCTCAACCAGATCGGCCTGAAAGGCATCACGGTTCTCGAGGCCAAGGGCTTCGGCCGCCAGAAAGGCCATACCGAGCTCTATCGTGGCGCGGAATACGTCGTCGACTTCCTGCCGAAGGTGAAGCTCGAGCTCATCATCGAGGATGAGATGGTGGAAAAGGCAGTCGAGGCGATTCGCAGCTCCGCGCATACCGGTCGCATCGGCGACGGCAAGATCTTCGTGTCGAGCATCGACGACGCGATCCGAATTCGTACTGGTGAGCGTGGTGACGCCGCCGTATGAGGACCCGGCCTTTGGGGGCTGAAGCAGTAAACCACAAGTAGAGGGACGACCGACAATGGATGCCAAACAGGTTCTGGCGATGATCAAGGAAAAGGACGTCAAGTTCGTTGACTTCCGCTTCACCGATCCTCGCGGCAAGTGGCAGCACACGGCCCGCATGGCGTCCGCCACCGACGAAGGTACCTTCGAGGACGGCGTGATGTTCGACGGTTCCTCGATCGCCGGCTGGAAGGCCATCAACGAGTCCGACATGATCCTGATGCCGGATCCGTCGACCGCCGTGCTCGACCCCTTCTCGGCCCAGACCACACTGATCATCAGCTGCGACGTCGTCGAGCCCTCGACCGGCCAGCTCTACGCCCGCTGCCCGCGCTCGACGGCCAAGCGCGCCGAAGCGTTCATGAAGTCGTCCGGCATCGGCGACACCGCCGTGTTCGGCCC
>CAIYWM010000337.1 GCA_903929895.1 uncultured Alphaproteobacteria bacterium | reverse complement strand
TCGGATCCTCGATGAAGATGTCGCGCAGCCGGGCGGCGCAGGCGTCCTGCACGACGACGCCATGGCCCTGTGTGCGGAACACGACGTTGCGCGACGCGGGCAGGGTCTTGGCGGCCTCGCGCGCCCAGGTGGGCGGCGTCAGCCAGTCATAGCCGCCGCTCAGGAGCAGGGTCGGCACATCGGACTTCACCGGCTGGCGTTCTACGGCCGGCGCGGGCGCGACCCGCCAGACCGGACAGAAGATGGGCGACTTGCTCGACCGGGCGTTCAGGCCATAGATCCCGTTGCTCTCGATCGCCTTGCGCCGCGCCGTACGGTCGACCGTCGGCCAGGTCTCACGGCATTCGACGCTGTTGTAGAGACCGTCGAACTGCTGGGCGTTCTGCTCCAGCAGCCCGCCGTCGTTGGTCTCGAGATCCTCGGCGTAGAGCTTGAGCAGCCGCAGGTCGCCGCGCTGTGCCGCCGCCACCGTTTCGGGGATGGCGGCGACCTCGCCCTCGCGCATCATGTTCAGCAGCACCATCAGCACCTGGGTGCCATCGAGCTTCACAGGATGCGGACCGTCCTCCAGCGTAAGCGCGATTTCGATCGGCGTCCGTTCCGCCGCCTCGATCAGCCCCTCGAGGGTGGCGCGCAGGGTCGGATGGCGTTCGCGGCACACGGCATCGGCGGCGCAGTCGGCGTAGAGCTGCTCGAAGGCGCGACGGACGATCGCGGGTTCGTTCTGCTCGCCGTTGATCTGCGGCGGATAGACGCCGTCGAGGACGGCCGCGCGCACCAGGTCGGGATGGCGGCGCATCACCTCGAGCGCCCAGCGGGAGCCGTAGGACACGCCGTAGATGTTGATCTTGCTCTGGCCCAGTGCCGCGGCGAGGTCGGCCACGTCGTCGGCCAGGGCCGGCGTCGTGTACATGCCGAGATCGATCTTGCGGCGGTCCAGCCCGGCCCGGCAGCGCCCCAGGATCTCACGCTCCTGCTGCTCGGTCACGGCGCGGCGGCGGGCCTTGCCCGGGTCCGAGGTGCGCGGGTCGAAGCAGTCGAGGTTGGGCGACGATCCGCCGGCCCCGCGCTGGCTCAGGATCACGACGTCGCGGCGGCGGCGGATGGCGGCGGTCTCGTTCCACCAGTCACCCTCGCTGAGCGCGTCCGCCCCCGGCGTCGAGGCGACCAGCGGCGAGTCGCCGGGGCCGCCCGAGAGGTAGATCAGCGGCTCGACGCCGGCGGTCCGCTTGGCCTTGAGGATCGCCACCTTCAGCTTGATCTCGCGGCCCTGCGGCTGTTCGCGGTTCTCCAGCACCGTCAGGACGTAGCATTCGATCCTGTCGCCCTTCGGCGGCTTGAAGGTACAGCGCTCCCGCTCCAGTCGCGGCGCCGCCTCGGCGCTTCCTGCCAAAACCGCCAGGAATGCTGCCAAGCCGCACAGGAACCGCAGTCGCGCCATGGATATCTTCTGCCACATCGAAGCTTGTGACGGCATGAAGTAATTCTATGGAAACCATAAGGCAGGACATCTTGCCAGTTCGTGCATGCCGCCTCAGGTTGCCGCCATGACCCAACGCTCCTACTGGACCGCCGTCTGGTGCGGCTTCCTCGTCCTCACCATCGGCCTCGGCGTCCGCCAGAGCTTCGGCATCTTCCTGAAGCCGATCTCCGCCGAACTCCATGTCGGCCGTGAACTCTTCTCCTTCGGCACGGCGCTGTCGATGCTGCTGATGGGTGCCATCGCGCCCTTCTCCGGCCGCCTGGCCGACCGCTTCGGCTCGGCGCCGACCATCGCCGGCGGCGGCGCGGTCTACGTCCTGGGCATGATCGTCACCGCCACGATGCACGACGGCTTGATGCTGATCGTCGGCAACGTGCTGGTCGGCATCGGCCTGTCGGCGGCGACCTTCGGCCCGGTATTGGGCGTCATCCTGCGTGTCGCCCCGCCCGCCAAGCAGGCGCTGGCGGTGGGCATCTGTTCGGCCGGCGGCTCGTTCGGCCAGTTCTTCATCGTGCCGCTGGCGGCGGTGCTGCAGAACTATTTCGGCGACTGGCGGCCGACCATGTGGGCCCTGACCATCCTCGCCCTGGTCATGATCGTGCTGCCGCTCGGCCTCAACGACCGCAAGGAGATCGCGGCCTCCAAGCGCGGCAGCGGCGGCAGCCAGACCACCGGCGCGGCGCTTTCCGAGGCCTTCGCCCAGCGCAGCTTCGTGCTGCTGGTGGTCGGCTACTTCGTCTGCGGCTTCCATGTCGCCTTCGTGGGCGGCCACCTGCCGGCCTACATCTCCGACAAGGGGATCGGCCTGTCGCTGTTCGGCATCGACCTGTCGCCGGCCGAACTCGGCGGCTGGGCGATCGGCATGGTCGGTCTCTTCAACATCGCCGGCGCCATCCTGTGGAGCTCGATGGGCAACCGGTTCAAGCGCAAGAACCTCCTGTCGACGCTCTACCTGCTGCGCTCGCTGGTCTTCCTGGGCTTCGTGATCGCGCCGCTGTCGGC
>CAIYWM010000336.1 GCA_903929895.1 uncultured Alphaproteobacteria bacterium | reverse complement strand
TGGGTCGGAAGCGCAGCAGGGCCGCCTCCACGATCGCCGTCTCGGCATCCGCGCCCTGCCCTCGCCGCTCGATCGCGAAGTCGACCATCATGATGGCGTTCTTCTTCACGATGCCGATCAGCATCACCACGCCGATCATGGCGATGACCGACAGGTCCATGCCGAACAGCATCAGGGTTGCGAGCGCGCCGATGCCGGCCGATGGCAGACCCGACAGGATCGTCAGCGGATGGATGAAGCTCTCATAGAGGATGCCCAGGATGATGTAGATCACCAGCACTGCCGCCAGCAGCAGCATCCCCTGGTTGGCGACCGCCTGCTGAAAGACCTGGGCGCTGCCCTCGAAGCTGGTGGTGATGGTGGCCGGCAGGCCTATCTCCGTCGCCGCTGCCTGGATGTCTCGCACCGCGTCGCCGAGCGCCACCCCCGGCGCGAGGTTGAAGGAGATCATGACCGACGGAAGCTGGGCGATGTGGTTGACGGTCAACGAGGTCGGCTTGTCGATGCGCTTGGCCAGCGTGTCGAGCGGCACGAGGCCACCGTTGGGCGTGCGGACCTGCAGTTTCCGCAGGATGTCGCCGGCGTCGCCGTACTTCGGATCCGCCTCGAGGATCACCTGATAGGTGTCGTCCGAGGCGTAGATGGTCGACACCTGACGCGAGCCGAAGGCGGAGTAAAGAAGCAGGCGGATCTGGTCGACCGACACGCCGAGGCGCGAGGCGATGTCGCGATCGATGTCGATCATGGCCGAGCGGGCCCGCACCTGCAGATCGGAGTTGACGTCGAGGATCGCCGGGATGCGGCGCATCCTCGCCTCCATCAGGGGGCCGTACTCGCGCAGCAGGTTGAGGTCGCTCGAACGCATGCCGAACTGATACTGGGCGCGGCTCTGCGTCGTGGAGATGTTGATCGATTGCGCGGCCTGGAAAAAGACGTTGATGCCCGGCACGGCGGCCGTCGCCCGGCGCAACCGGGCGATGACCTGCTGGGCGCTGTCCGTGCGCTCCGGCTTGTCGCGCAGCATGATGAAGATGCGCCCGGAATTCACCGTGGCCGCGGCGTTGCCGCCACCGACGGTCGACATGACAGAGGCCACGTCGGGGTCGCGCCGGATCACCTCGGCCAACGCCGACTGGCGCGCTACCATCGCGTCGAAGGACGCATCGTCCGGCCCGATCGTAGAGCCCTGGATCTGCCCGATATCCTCCGACGGAAAGAAGCCCTTGGGGATCGCCTGGAAGAGCATCGCCGTGACGACGAAAGTGCCGAGCGTGATCGCCAGCACCAGCCGGGGAAAGCGCACCGTGTGCCGAAGTGCCCAGCCATAGCCGTTGGTGACCTTCGTGAACCCCCACTCGAAACTGCGCAGAAGCACATTGTGCTTCTCGTGATGGTCGATCGGCTTCAGCCATCGCGAACACAGCATCGGCGTCAGGGTCAGCGACACGATACCGGAGATCAGGATGGCGAAGGCGATCACCAGGCCGAACTCGTTGAACATGCGGCCGACGACACCGCCCATGAACAGCACGGGAATGAACACAGCAACCAGCGAGAGCGTCATGGAGACGATCGTGAAGCCGACCTCCTTGGAGCCCTTGAGCGCCGCCGCCATCGGCTTCTCGCCGGCCTCGATGTGACGGACGATGTTCTCCAGCATGACGATGGCGTCGTCGACCACGAAGCCGACGGCGAGCGTCAGCGCCAGCAGGGATATGTTGTCGATCGAATGGCCGCACAGATACATGCCGGCAAAGGTGCCGATGACCGAGATCGGCAGCGCGATCGCCGGGATCATGGTCGCGCGGAAGCTGCGCAGGAAGAAATAGATCGCGATGATCACCAGGATCGCCGCCAGGGCCAGGGTGAACTCGACGTCGGCGATGGCCTCTCGGATCGGCTTCGAGCGGTCGGCCAGCAGATGGATCTCGACCCCCGCCGGAAGCTCGGCCTGGATCTGCGGGATGATGGCCTTCACCCGATCCACCACCTCCACCGTGTTGGCATCGGGCTGGCGATACACGCCCAGCACGATGGCGCGCGTGCCATCGAGCCAGCTCGCCACCTTGTCGTTCTCGACGCTGTCGATGGCCGTCGCCACGTCGGAGATGCGGACCGGCGCGCCGTTCTGCCAGGTCACGATCACCGGCATGTAGTCCGAGGCCTTGCTGATCGGCCCCGTCGCTTCGAGAATCGCGTTCTGCTTCTGGTCCGCGATCGAACCGACCGGCTTGCTCGAGTTGGCGTTGACGACGGCGGTCTGCAGCTCCTGCAAGGTCAGCCCCCGAACGGCGAGCTGGTCGAGGTCGGCGCGGACACGCACGGCGAACTTCTGCGACCCGAAGATCAGGACCTGCGCCACGCCCGGAAGGGTCGACACACGCGGCAGGATCGCCCGGTTGACGAAGGCGTCGACGTCCGAAAGCCGGGCCTGGTTGGACTTGAGAGCGAGGAACATCACCGCCCAGTCCGCCGGATTGACCTTGCGGAAGCTGGGAGGGGTGGTCATCTCCGGCGGCATTCGCCGCATGGCCGAAGAGATCGCCGACTGGACGTCGAGGGCAGCGCCGTCGATGCTCCGGTTCAGGTCGAACTGGAGGACGATCGAGGTGTTCCCCAGCGACGACGTCGAGGTCATGGTGGTCACGCCGGCGATCGTCGAAAACTGGCGCTC
>CAIYWM010000335.1 GCA_903929895.1 uncultured Alphaproteobacteria bacterium | reverse complement strand
GTTTATGGCAGTATCGGCGCCGTGCCACCCATCAGCACTCTCCGCCTGACGCGGAACAACCCATTGAGGCTCGACAGCGAGCTAGCGCACCGTCGGCTCCCGCCAGTTCAGCGCTTCGACCGGCGCAAACGTGACATCATCCGAGCCAAACGTATCGATCCGCTTGATCCGCTGCTGCCGCGTGTTGCTTGCGGCAGAAGTCCACGCGTCTTCTACAATACCGGCCATGGACACCTCGGCTGGACACTGTCGGCTGCGACGGCAGAGGCGGTCGGCGCGCTCGTCACGGCGCGCGCCAACGCGTGAGCTGTCCTCGACGAATTCCTCGAACGAGTGCGGCCGGCGGTCGAACAAGCCGGCCGCAACATCTCTTGCTTCCTGCAGGGCTCAAGTTGGCCGGTTGTCTAACCCCAGGTTGTCGAGCTTCTCGAACAGCCGTACCAGATCGGCACGGCGGACCGGCTTCGTCAGATAGGCATCCATGCCAGCGGCCAGCGCCGCTGCCTGCTCCGACGGCTGGGAGAAGGCGCTGAGCGCCACCAGCGGCAGCGAGCTTGCGCTTTTGCTCGCATTTCCACCCGTCGCTTCGCGGCCTCGGATGGCGCGCGCCGCCGCGCAGCCGTCCATCTCGGGCATCTGGATGTCGAGGAAAACGACGTCGAACGGCCGCTCGCAGGCCTCGACCGCCTGGCGGCCATTCGACACGACCTCGACCGTATGGCCGAGGCCTTCGAGCAGCAGGCGAACCACCATCTGGCTGGCCGGCGTATCCTCGGCCACGAGGATGCGGCGCGGCGGGCTCGCCGGCTTCGGCATCGACGGCTCGGCGACCGCGGCGGTACTGCTGCTGCTGGCGCGGCAGGGCATCTTCAGCACGAAGCGGGCGCCAGGCTCGCCGGGGTTGGCCAGCTCCAGCGTACCCTGCATGGCGACGGCGAGGCGCCGGGCGATGGCGAGCCCGAGGCCGGTGCCTGACTTGCGCGCATCGGCGCTGCCGTCGCCCTGCACGAAGTGCTCGAAGATCCGGTCCTTGAGGTCCACCGGAATGCCCGGACCGCTGTCGCTGACCTCGAAGCGCAGCGTGCGCTCCCCGGACGGCGACTTGCCGGTGTGGACCGACAGCGCGACCCGCCCGCCGGCCGCGAATTTCACCGCGTTGCCCAGCAGGTTTGTCAGGATCTGCGTCAGGCGCGGGCCGTCGCCGCGCACGCGCGCCGGCACGTCGGTAGTGACGTCCTTGTCTAGCCGCAGCGCCGCGGCGCCGGGCAGGGCGGCGATGGTCTGCATCAGGCTGCGCATCAGGCTGCGCAGGTCGATGTCGTCCTCGGCGAGTTGGATCTGATCAGCCTGTAACCGCGAGAAATCGAGCACGTCGTTGACGATCTGCAGGAGCTGCCGGCCCGACGTCTGCATTGTCTCCAGGTAAAGGCGCTGCTGAGTGTCGAGCGGCGTCACAGCGAGCACCTCGGTCAGCCCGATCAGGGCATTGAGCGGCGTGCGGATCTCGTGGCTCATGGTGGCGAGGAAGTCGGTCTTGGCGCGCGACGCGTCGGCCGCCTCCTGACGTGCGGCCAGTAGCGCGGCTTCGCGCTGCTTGATCTCTGTGATGTCGATGTAGACGCAGATCCGTCCGCCGTCGGCGGTGCGGCGCTGCACCAGCTTCATCCAGTTGCCGTTGGTGAGCCGGATCTCCATCGAGCCGTAGCTGCGGTGGATTTCCATCCGCTCCTCGATCCACGCCGCCTCGCGGCCGACCGCGTCGGCGTAGATTCCTTCGCGCACGGTGGCGGCCAGTATCTCCTCGAAGCTGCACCCGATGTTGCGCACGCGCGACACGACGCCAAGCTTCTGCAGCACC
>CAIYWM010000334.1 GCA_903929895.1 uncultured Alphaproteobacteria bacterium | reverse complement strand
GTGCCCCCGGCACGCGGACCAGCGCCGCGTCGCCGCCCTGCGGGCGGATCGCGGTGTTGCCCATGATGAGATGGTCGTACTGGTGCCAGATCCACGCCTTGCTGGCGAGATCGGGGCAGCTCATCAGGGTGAGCAGCGAGGCCTTCCAGTCTGTCGGCGCCGGCACCTTCGACGCATCCAGCTCGGGGGGCAGCGGCGTCAGGGTCCACGGCCGCTCGTACATCGGCGCCTCGGTGACCAGCGGCGGGATCGGAATGTTGCCCACCACGTCGCCGTGCCAGGTCAGCACCATCCGCTCGGTGTCGGTGAGATGGCCGATCACGGCGAAGTCGAGTTCCCACTTCTCGAAGATCTTGCGCGCCTCGTCCTCGCGGCCGGGCTTCAGCACGATCAGCATGCGCTCCTGGCTCTCCGACAGCATGAGCTCGTAGGGGTTCATGCCGGTCTCGCGCATCGGCACCTTGTCGAGCTCCATGACGAGGCCGAGGCTGCCCTTGGCCGCCATCTCGAACGAGGAGGAGGTGAGGCCGGCCGCGCCCATGTCCTGGATGGCGATGATCGCATCGGTCGCCATCAGCTCGAGGCAGGCTTCCAGCAGCAGCTTCTCGACGAACGGATCGCCGACCTGGACCGTCGGGCGCTTGCTCTCGCTGTCCTCGTTGAACTCGGTGGAGGACATGGTGGCGCCGTGGATGCCGTCGCGGCCGGTCTTGGAGCCGACATAGACCATCGGATTGCCGATGCCGGCGGCGGCCGCATAGAAGATCTTGTCGGTCGCGGCGACGCCCACGGTCATGGCGTTGACCAGGATGTTGCCGTTGTAGGCGGCATGGAAGTTGGTCTCGCCGCCGACGGTGGGAATGCCCATGCAGTTGCCGTAGCCCGCGATGCCGGCCACGACGCCCGACACGAGGTGGCGCGTCTTGGCATGCTTCGGGTCGCCGAAGCGCAGCGCATTGAGGTTGGCCACCGGCCGCGCGCCCATCGTGAAGACGTCGCGCAGGATGCCGCCCACGCCCGTCGCCGCGCCCTGGTAGGGCTCGATGTAGGAGGGGTGGTTGTGGCTCTCCATCTTGAAGATGGCGGCCTGGCCGTCGCCGATGTCGATGACGCCGGCATTCTCGCCGGGCCCCTGGATGACCCAGGGCGCCTTGGTCGGCAGCTTCTTCAGCCACACTTTCGAGGACTTGTAGGAGCAGTGCTCGCTCCACATGGCCGAGAAGATGCCCAGCTCGACCATCGTGGGCGTGCGGCCCATGATCTTCAGAAGGCGCTCGTACTCGTCCGGCGCCAGACCATGCTCGGCCACGACCTGCGGGGTGATCGCGGGCTCGTTCGGCAGTTTTACGGGCGGGTTCTTTTCCTGGGCTACGGTCACGACGCGTCTTTCATGAAAGGGCTTCGACCATGCCCTCGAACAGGGCCTTGCCGTCGGTGCCGCCGAACATCGGCTCCACCGCATTCTCGGGATGGGGCATCAGGCCCAGCACGGTCTTGGTGTCGTTGAAGACACCGGCGATGTTGCTGCTGGAGCCGTTGGGGTTGCCGCGTCCGTCGACGATCGAGCCGTCGGGCCCGCAGTAGCGGAAGGCGATCTGGCCGCGATCCTCGAGCCGCTTCATCGTGTCGGCATCGGCGAAATAGTTGCCCTCGGCATGGGCCACCGGCACCTTGATCACCTGACCCGCCTGGTAGCGGTTGGTAAACAGGCTCTGGCTGGTCTCGACCCGGAGGTGGACGTCGGCGCAGACGAACTTGAGGTGCGAGTTGCGCATCAGGGTGCCCGGCAGCAGGCCCGCCTCGGTCACGATCTGGAAGCCGTTGCAGATGCCCAGGACCGGCACGCCCTGCGCGGCGCGCTTCTTGACCTCGGCCATCACCGGCGACTGAGCCGCCATCGCGCCGCAGCGCAGATAGTCGCCATAGGAAAAGCCGCCTGGCACCACGATCAGGTCGACCTTCTCGAAGTCGCCGTCGCCGTGCCACACCATCTGTGGCCGGCGCCCGGTGACCAGCTCGATCGCCTGCGCCACATCGCCTTCGCGATTGGAGCCGGGGAAGACCAATACAGCTGCTTTCATCTCCGTCCGTCCCTACCTGCAAGGCCCTCACCCTGAGGAGCGCGCGCAGCGCGCGTCGCGAAGGGTCGGCAACAAAGGCGGTGCGCGCTCCCATCCTTCGAGGCGCGGTCCTGCGGACCGCTCCTCAGGATGAGGTTGTTCGGCTTCATCAGCCCACCAGCTCGATCGAGTAGTTCTCGATCACCGTATTGGCGAGCAGCTTCTTGCACATCTCCTCGACGCGGGCCTTGGCCTTCGCCTTGTCGGTCTCGGCGAGCTCGAGTTCGATGAACTTGCCCTGGCGCACGTCGCCGACCTCGGGAAAGCCCAGCCGGTTCAGCGAATGTCCGATGGCCTTGCCCTGGGGGTCGAGCACGCCGTTCTTGAGGGTCACGTGGACTCTGACTTTCATGTCGCCTCTTTACTGCAGCGTGGTGGGGCCGCGCACGTCGCCCGGTCCCTGGTCGATGAGGATGCCGAGGCGCCGTGCCACTTCCTGGTAGGCTTCCTCGACCTTGCCGAGGTCGCGGCGGAACCGGTCCTTGTCCATCTTCTCGTTGGTCCTGAGATCCCACAGCCGGCACGAATCGGGGCTGATCTCGTCGGCCAGCACGATCCGGACCATGTCATCCTCGTAGAGGCGGCCGAACTCGATCTTGAAATCGATCAGCTTGATGCCGCAGCCGAGGAACAGGCCGAACAGGAAATCGTTCACGCGCAGCGTCAGCGCCACGATGTCGTCGAGGTCCTGGGGCGTCGCCCAGCCGAAGGCGGTGATGTGCTCCTCGGTGACCATGGGGTCGCCCAGCGTGTCGTTCTTGTAGAAGAACTCCATGATGGAGCGGGGGAGCTGGGTGCCCTCCTCGACGCCGAAGCGCTTGGCGAAGGAGCCGGCCGCGACATTGCGGACCACCACCTCGAGCGGAATGATCTCGACCTGGCGGATCAGCTGCTCGCGCATGTTCAGGCGCCGGATGAAATGGGTCGGGACGCCGATTTCCCCGAGCTTGGTCATCAGGAACTCGGAGATCCGGTTGTTGATCACCCCCTTGCCGGTGATGACCCCCTTCTTCTGGTTGTTGAACGCGGTCGCGTCGTCCTTGAAGTACTGGACGATCGTCCCGGGTTCGGGCCCCTCGAACAAGGTCTTGGCCTTGCCCTCGTAGATGCGGCGACGGCGGGACATGTCTTACTCCTGCGCGGGCGATGCGGATCGCCCGCCGTTCGGGCGGAATATGGCGGAAACGCCATGCTCCGGTACTGGGGAAAAATCCATTGAAAAAGGTGACGGGGCCGTCATATTGACCTCGGAACAGGAGGCCTCACATGGCCCAGCAAATCACTTACGACAAGGCCTATGACACGGTTGGACGGGAGGATTTTCCGGCAATGCTGGAAGTTCCCCGCTATGGGCGCCGCACGGATGCCTTCGACGGCATCATTTCGGCCACGCACGATCATTTCTGGGACCCGTTCGACAAGAGCTATATCGACTTCGACCAGCCCTTCGACATGGCAAAGACGCCGATCATGCCGCTGGACACGGTCGTCGAGCTGAAAAGCGCGGTGGCGGACCGGCTGGACGAGGGCCAGCGGATCGGGCTCGGCAATGACGTCATGCACTGGTCGATCTCCAACCTGCTGCACGGCGAGCAGGGGGCGCTGTCGCTGTCGGCCAGCCTCTGCCACATCCTGCTCGACCCCGGCGCCCAGGAATACGCCGCCAACCAGGCCCGCGAGGAAGCCCGCCATGTCGCTGGGTTCACGCGCTATATCGGCCGCCGCTGGGGCGCGCCTCTGCCGGTGGGCAAGACCATCGCCGCCGTCCTCACCGATCTGGTGACGACGGAGGAGGTCTACAAGAAGATCGTCGGCATGCAGATGCTGATCGAAGGCATCGCCATGGGCTCCTTCGCGACGCTCAATGCCAAGACCAACGACCCGGTCCTGCGCCGGCTGGTGCAGCTGGTGATGAGCGACGAGGCCTTCCACCACCGCTTTGGCCGGATCTGGGCGTCCCGGACCATCCGTCATCTCAGCGAGGACGAGCACAAGAAGGTCGAGGACTGGGCGGCGCAGATCTTCCAGACGCTGCTGTTCAACCTGATCAATGCCGAGCAGAAGCAGGTCATCTACGCCAAGTACGGGCTCGACTGGCAGTGGGTGCGCGACGCGATGAAGGAGGTCTTCACCGACGAGGACCGCCGCGCCAACCTGAAGGAAAGCACCAACATCTTCCGGGTGCTGATCAAGACGCTCCTGCACGCCGGTATCATCACCTCGCGCACCGCGCCGCTCTACAGCGTCTGGGTCGACATGAAGGAACTGGAAGCCGAGGGCGACGGCATCCCCGGCGACATCGTCGCCGAGGAGATGATGGTCACGCTCCGTGAGATCAACGCGAAGCGCAAGCGCATCGTCTCGAAGGACGTGGCGGCCTAACTCTCATATTCCTCTCTCCCGATAGAGGGAGAGGTTAGGTGAGGGGGGCTAAGGCTTCCGTGCCAGCACGAAGCACGAAAGGCCGGCGAGGCGGTTCCAGGGGAACAGCGGGAGTTCGGTGGCGCAGATGGCGCTG
>CAIYWM010000333.1 GCA_903929895.1 uncultured Alphaproteobacteria bacterium | reverse complement strand
CCAGCTGCTGGAGCGCCTGACCAAGCTGCGCAGCGAGCTGGTGCTGCGGACCCTGCTCCGCCGCGACCCGTCTCCGCTCTCGCCCGGCGTGTGGCGCAAGATCGGGCCGCAGTTCATGGCATCGGTGAAGACATTGACCGATGCCATGGGAAGCTGGAGCCAGGAAGGCTTCCTCACCCTGAGGTCCGGCAGCCCCGAGCTGGTGCCGCTCGGCCTGTGGGCCGCGCTCACGATCATGCTGTGGTGGGTCGGGCGCGCGCTGCGCCGCCGCTTCGGCCGGGGCGGCACGCACATCGACGCGCGGCGCGACCAGACCATCATCAGCGCCATCGACGGGCTCGGCCTCGTGCTCGTCCCCATCCTGGCGGTGTGGCTGATCGGCAAGCTCCTGCTCGCGGGCAATCCGCCGGCGCCGATCGACGTGCTGATCCCCGAAGCCGTGGGGCGCCTCATCCTGCTCCTGCTGGTGTTCGGCATGACCGCCGCTGCCCTGTCGCCGGCACGCCCCGAATGGCGCGCCCTGCCGTTCAGCGACGACAGCGCCCTCTACCTGTCCCGGGCCCTCCGGCGGCTTTACTCGGTCAGCCTGCCGCTCGAATTCATCTACCTCGCGCTCAGCCGCGGCGAGGGCCGCGATGCGGTCGCCTCGGTCGGCGCCGTCGTGCTGACGGGCGTCGTGGCCATGCTCAGCCTGCCGACCCTGTCGAACCGCGCCTGGCACGCCGACCGCCCCGAGGGCTCCGAACTGCCGCCGATGATCGGCGGGACCTGGTGGGCGGTCACGCGCCTGCTGCTGGTCATCGCCGTCCTGTCGTCGATCGTCTGTTCGCTGATCGGCTATGCGACCCTGGGCGCGCACCTGCATACCGCGATTTCGACGACCTGCCTGTTGATCGCGATCGCCTTCCTGCTTCACAAGCTGGCGGACGATCTCCTGGACGCCGTGGCCGCTCCGGGCTCACCCTCCGGCACCCTCGTGCGCCGTGCGTTCGGGCTGCCTGCGGACAGCACGCTGCGCGGCCAGTACCTGGTGCTGCTGCTGTTCGACGCCGCCCTGGTCCTGCTGCTGGCGATCGCCATTCCGGCGGCCTGGAACGTCGACACCGATGCGATGATCGACGGGCTGGGCCAGCTCGTGCGGGGCGTGAAGGTGGGCGGCGTCACGATCTCGCTCGGCAATGTCGGCATGGCGATCGTGGCCTTCTTCGTGTGCATGCTGCTGGCGCGTCTCGTGCGCAGCGTGGTGCGAGACCGCGTGCTGCCGACCGTCGAGGCGCCGTTGCCGCTGCGCCAGTCGATCGACGCCGGCCTCAACTATGCCGGCGTGATGATCGCCATCCTGGTGGGCATCGCCGCCCTGGGCGTCGATTTCACCAACCTCGCCATCGTCCTGGGCGCGCTGTCGGTCGGCATCGGCCTCGGACTCCAGAACATCGCCAACAACGTGATTTCCGGCGTCATCCTGCTGGTCGAGCGGCCGATCAAGGCGGGCGACTGGGTGACGGTGAATGGCCACGAAGGCTTCGTGCGCCGCATCAACATCCGGGCGACGGAAATCGAAACCTTCCAGCGCACGCACGTCATCGTACCCAACAGCCTGTTCCTGCAGAATCCGGTCGTGAACCGCACCTATTCCGACACGTCGAGCCGCATCGAGATCAAGCTGACCGTGCCGGTCGCCTCCGACGTCGACGTCATGGAGACAATCCTGCGCGAGGCGGCGCTGGCGCATGCGCGCGTGCTGCGTGTTCCGGCCCCGATCGTGCGCTTCGTGAAGGTCGGGTCCGACGGCCTCGAGTTCGAACTGTTCGTGTTCGTCGCCCGGCTCGAGGACCGGCTGATCGTGACCAACGACCTCAACCGCGCGCTTCTGGCCAAGCTGATCGAGCAGAAGATCATCAATCCCGCCGCCGTGCCCGAAATCAGGCTGCGTGGCCTCGACAAGGTGAACTTCTCGCTGCACGCCGACCCTTCGCCGGAGACGAAGGAAAACGCCACTGACAGGCCGGGTGATGGCCCCGCGGCGTCGTAGGGACGAGGCGCCCCCGCGGCGCTGGCCCCTCTATGCGCTGTTCGCGGCGGCGGTGTTCGCGGGCGTGGCGATGTGGGCCTATGCGCCGTCGCTGCCGCCCGAAACCTTGATCGCGCGCTATGCCAACGACCGCTCGCGCTTCGTCGATGTCGGCGGCGTCAACGCCCATGTCCGCGAGCAGGGCAATCCCGACGGCGTGCCGATCGTGCTGATCCACGGCTCGAACGGCTCGCTGCACGTGTGGGAAGGCTGGGCGCGCGAGCTGGGCAAGGAAGCCCGCGTCATTTCCGTCGACCTGCCGGGCCACGGCCTGACCGGCGCCTGGCCGCGCGACGAATACACCGTCGAGGCCTATGCCGACTTCATCGAAGTGCTGATCGACACCCTGCATCTCGACAAGGTCGTCGTGGCCGGCCATTCGCTGGGCGCCGCCGTCGCCTGGACCTTCGCGGCGACGCGGCCCGACCGTGTCATCCAGCTCGTGCTGGTCGACGCCGCCGGCTATCCCCGGCCGGGGGGCGACGCGCCGCTGCCGACCCGGCTCGCCCGCACGCCGCTCGTCGGCGACCTCGGAATCTACTTCAAGCCGGAGGGGCTGGTCCGCCGGTCGCTCACCGAGGCCTATGCCGATCCCGCGCTGGTGACGCCCGAGCGGGTCCGGCGCTATGCCGATCTGCAGCGCTTCCCCGGCAACCGCGAGGCGACCCTGCAACGCGCCCGCACGCAGGAGCCGCTCGATCCCACGCCGCTCAGGCGCATGGACGTACCGACCCTGATCATCTGGGGGGCCAAGGACCGCTGGGTGCCGGTCGGCGATGCCTTCCGCTTCCAGGAGGACATCAAGGGCGCCAAGCTCGAGATCTTCGAGAATCTCGGCCACAACCCGATGGAAGAAGCCCCGCGCGCGACCGCCGCCGTCGTCGCGGCCTTCCTGGCCAACGCACCATTGCCGCCGCAGTCGAGCGCCCCGGTGGAGCCCGATACCGACACGACCGTCGAGGAGACGGTCCAGCCGGCCGTCGTGCCGGAGAAGGATTAGTCGGCAGGAGACGGGGGCACCGGCTCCCCACTTTTGTCATCCTGAGCGAAGCGAAGGATCTCTCGCCAGCAACGCAGTCCGCTGGTCGCTCCGTCAGGTCCTTCGCTGCGCTGAGGACGACAGTTTTGTCCTAAGCGCTCTTCAGCAACGCCATCACCTGGTCGAAGGCGCGGTCGGCGATCTCGTCGATCTCGGCCCTGGTGCGGTTCTGGATCGGATGGGGGACGTAGACGACCGCCGGCTCGAAGCCCAGCGCATCGCTTTGCGCGGTGACGCCGTCCACGAATTCGGTGGTCACGATGTTGACGCCGGGGAGGCCGCGGCCGTCGAGACTATGAAGGTCGTGCAGACTGCACGATGTGCAGGAGCCTCAATCGCTTAAGGCGATCACCGCGAGCTGTGCCTCGGCCGCGATGGTCTGCAGCACCGCAGGCGGCGCGACCTTGGTGTTGGTGGGCTTGCGATAGCGCTTGGTCGCCACGCCCGCCGACTTGAAGTGGCCCTCGAGCCGGTCGAGGAACACCGAGCCCCCCGACTTGCCGATATCCATCAGCGCCACGACCTTGCCGTCGAGCGAGGGCGGCGGCGCGAGGCGGGCGCGGCGGGTCGGCGAGGTCTCGGCCGTGGGATCGCGCAGCTTGGTCGAAGGGTTCATGGCGTGATTCATGGGGTCAGCGTCCTTCAGCGAATCTCGTGGGTGACGGCCTGGCATTCCTCGCGCACACGCTGACCCGGCCAGCCGCCGATGATGGCGGAGAATAGACCGGCGGGACCGCCAGCGCGAACGATCAGCAGCCCGTCGGGCTGGAACTTGTCGACGATCTTGTCGGCCATCGAGGCCGGCAGCCCTTCCGGCACGCCCTGCGCGCCCTGGATCAGGTCGCGGCCGGGCCGCTTCAGGGCCTGATGGAGTTCGTCCTCGATGCGCCGGCGATTCCAGCCGCCCTCCTTGAAGATCCGGTAATGCTCGGGCGAGAGCACCAGCACGGCATTGCCCGAATCGCAGAGCTTGGGATGGCCGACGCCGAACAGGCCCATCGCCAGCGAGCGCGCGAGCTCCTCCGGCGTGCGGGATTTCTGGTCGATGAAGCCGTGCACGCCTTCGGCATGGAACAGGGTGACGGCGCTCTTGCCCGCAGCGATGCCGCGCCGCTGCGCCAGCGGCTCCCAGTCGGGATCGGATTCGTCCTCGGCGAAGCAGAACGTGTACTTGCCGGGATTCCCCAAGGTGGCGCGGTCCATGCCGCCGGGCAGGCCGCCGCCGACATTGCGCACGATGAGCTGCAGGGCGCGGCCGATCGTGGCATTGGCGCGATTGCCCTGGCCGAGCGCATTGATGCCCGAGTTCATGCCGACCGCCTTCGCGGCAGGGCCGTTGATGATGACCAGCGGGCCCGCGAAATGCGTCGTGCAGAGCAGCCCGTGCAGCACAAAGAGAGGATCGAGCGCCGCCTCCAGCACGCCCAGCACGACCGGCATGTATTCCGGCTTGCAGCCCGCCATCACGGCGTTGATGGCGACCTTCTCGACGGTGCAGGGCGCGAGGTTGGGCGGGATCAGGCCCACGATCTCGTCGGGCTTGCGGTCGGTGCCGCCCAGCATGCGCAGGATGCGCTCGTCGGTCGGCGGCACGACGGGAAGCCCGTCGCTCCAGCCGCGCTCGAAGCAGGCCTCGATGGGATCGTCCCATTCACCGACCGGAATCTCGCGCGAGGCGAGGCCGGGATCGCCGTAGCGCGCGATCAGCGCCTCCTGCACGCCGGGCTCGACGCTGCGCGAGCCGCAACCGGGCTGCCAGGCGGGCAGGCCTTCGCCCGCGGCCGCCTGGCCGGCGAGGCGGGTCCATTCGGCGCGATCCCAGCCCACGGTGCGCCCGACCTCGCGACCGCCTTCGTAGCGGATCAGGGTCGGCACGGCTTCGATGTTGAGATGAAAGGACCGTTCGAGCTGCTGGTCGTCGAGCACCCGGCCAACGCCGGCGGGAAAGGCCGGATCGTCCTGGGTGATGACGGTGAGCGGGCCCGCTTTGTCGAGGCTCTGCATCACCGGCTCGACCAGCACGCAGGTATGGCACTCGTGCTTGGCAACGATCACCAGCCCGTCCGCGGGCAGTACCTCAATCATTCAGCAGAGCCTCCACCTGGGCATCGATGAACGCGGCATCCTCGGGATTGTCGCGCGGGTTGCCGGCGCGATGACCCCAGACCGACGGGATCTCCACCAGCTTCCCGTACTTGAGATACGGCAACTCCGCGCGGTTGTCGTCGGTCTGGAAATAGAGATCGGTAGCCGACGGCATCAGCAGCACCTTGGCCTTGATGCCGGCCAGCGCCATCTGCAGATCGCCGCGATAGAGATCGTTGGCCGAGATGTCGCCATGCTGCCAGGTCCAGAGCTGGGCCAGCAGGTCGTGCATGTCGCGCCGCAGGAAGTTGGCCTCCCACGAGCGCACGAGGAAATCCTCGAGGCTGGTGAAGCCCAGCCCGCGCCACATCTCGCGGCGATAGAAGGTCTGGCTGAGCGCCCAGCCGGCATAGATGCGGCCCATGGCGCGCAAGCCCTGCTGCGGCGTTGCCGCCGCCTGCAGGGTCGTGCGGACGCCTTCGAGGAAGACGAAGTTGTGCGGCGCGGTCTTCGCCGAGCCGCAATTGACCACGATGCGCTCCACCGCGTCGCCGAACAGCGCGCCCCAGTGATAGGCCTGCTGCGCTCCCATCGACCAGCCATAGACCAGCTTCAGCCGGTCGATGCCGAACAGCTCGACCAGCATCTGCCGCTGCAGCATGACGTTGTCGTAGGTCGTGACCTCGGGAAAATCCGGCGTGTTGGACGGCGACGAGGACAGGCCGTTCGTCAGCATGTTGGGGATGACGATGAAGTAGCGGCTGGGATCGAGGCAGCGCCGCACGTCGACCAGCCACTCGATGTCGGTGTGATGGGCGCCGTAGCTGGTCGGGTAGAGGATCACGTTGTCGCGTTTGGGCGACAGCGTGCCGTAGGTCTTCCATACGATGCGGGCCTGTTTCAGGGTGCCGCCGCGCTGCAGCCGGACGTGATCCGCCGACCAGATGCCTTCCTTCGTCATGCCTGCCCCCTCAGCCGAAGCTGCGGATGATCTCGCCGTGCGTCTGAGTATAGCTCTTCGCGACGTATTTCAGGTGCGGCCGCAGGTGCCGGTGCGCCTCGGGCAGGTGATGGAACGGGAT
>CAIYWM010000332.1 GCA_903929895.1 uncultured Alphaproteobacteria bacterium | reverse complement strand
GGTCGAGGGCGGCGATGCGGCCGGGGCGGCCGATCATGCGCAGGTGCAGGCCGATCGACATCATCTTCGGGAACCGCTCGCCCTCGGCCCACAGCGTGTCGAAGGCGTCGGTCGTGTAGTCGGCGAAGTCGCGCGCCGAGACGAAGCGGTGGAAGCCCTGGTGATAGTGCATGTCGTTGGTGTCGAAGCTGTAGGGCAGCACGAGATGCCGCTTGCCAGCGACCTCGACATGGAACGGGAGATCGTCGGAATAGTCGTCGCTGTCGTAGAGGAAGCCGCCTTCCTCGACCAGCAGGCGGCGCGTGTTGGGCGAGGGCGTCGAGCGGGTGTGCCAGCCGACGGGGCGCGTGCCGGCGATCCCGGTCAGCGCCTTGACGGTGCGGGCGATGATCTCGCGCTCCTGCGCCTCCTCCATGTGGGCATGCTTTTCCCAGCGCCAGCCGTGGCAGGAGATTTCATGGCCGCGCGCCACCGCGTCGTGGATCAGCCAGGGCGAGAGTTCGGCCGCGAGGCCGCAGGTGCTGACCGTGGCCGGCACGCCCAGCCGCTCCAGCGAGTCGGCGATGCGCCACCAGGCGGCCTTGGTGCCATATTCGAAGTGCGATTCCATGCACCGGTCGGGAACGCCTAAAACTTCGTCGGTGACCTCGTAGACCTTCTCGTTGTGGGCGTCGCCCGCCGACAACGACATCTCCGCGCCTTCCTCGAAGTTGATCACGAAGGAGACGGCGACCCGCGCGCCGCCGGGCCATTGCGGATCGGGCGGCGTGCGGCCGTAGCCCTTGAGATCGCGCATCGCGGTCACGACTCCCGATGGCCGATGATGTCTGCCAGGGGACCGGCGAGGCCCTTGGAGTCCTTGGCGGCGGGGCGGCGATAGGTGCCCTGCGTGGCCTTGCGCGGATTGAGCCGCACGAGGCCCTCGGCCATCGTCACCGCGGCCTGGATGCCGTCGACCAGCGGCACCGGTACGCGGTCGCGGATCGTGTTGGCCATGCCGGCCAGAGGTGCGCCGGCGAGGATCACGACGTCGGCGCCGTCGTTCTTCACCGTGCCGAGGGCGAGGTCGATCAGCACCTGTTCCTTCTCGTGCTGGACGTCGTCGATCGAGCGAAAGCCCTCGTCCGGCGTGCGGATGGCGGCGCAGCGGCCGGACATGCCGTGCCAGTCGACGATCTCCGCGAACCAGGGCTCGAGCGCCTTGGCAAAGCTCACGATCGCGAACCGTCGGCCGAGCGTGCAGGCGACCAGCATCGCGGCTTCCGCCATGCCTACGACCGGGAAGTCGAACAGCTCGCGCGCGCCGCCGAGGCCGGGGTCGCCGAAGGCCGCGACGATGGCCGCGTCGAAGGTGCCGCGCCGTTCGGCCAGCATCTCGAGCATCATGGCGCTGCCGATCGCGGCTTCGGCGCGCGTGGCGATGTAGGGTACGCCGCGCGGCGCGGTCATGGGCAGTAACTCAGTGCCGGGGCTGGCGACCAGCTTGCCGGCGGTCACGAGTCGGTCGGTGACGCCCGTGGACGTGTTGGGATTTGCGACGAGGAGTTTCATAAGGCCATTCCTAGAAGTCGGCGAGCTTGCGCAAGCCCACAAGCCGGTCGCCGATCACGAGCGCCACGATGGCGAGCAGCACGAGGCCGGCGGAGATGGCGGCGATGGTCGGGTCGGGCCGTTCCTCGACATACTGCAGCATCTGGATCGGAAGCGTCTTGGTCCAGGCATCGGTGAAGAACATCGAGATCGGATAGTTGTCCATCGACGCCAGGAACGCGAACATGCCCGAGGTCAGGAAGGCCGGCGCGAGCGACGGTACCAGCACCCGCGTGAGCGCCGCCGGGTAGGAGCAGCCCAGGGTGCGGGCCGCGTCGATCAGCGAGAAGTCGAACAGCGAGAGCGCGCCCACGACGGTGCGCACGATGTAGGGCAGGGTGATGACCACGTGGGCGACCAGCAGGCTCGCATAGACGTCGCGAAGCCCC
Organism: uncultured Alphaproteobacteria bacterium; assembly: GCA_903929895.1. Taxonomy (GTDB): domain Bacteria; phylum Pseudomonadota; class Alphaproteobacteria; order Reyranellales; family Reyranellaceae; genus Reyranella. The sequence goes on along the minus strand of CAIYWM010000332.1, from coordinate 4,224 downwards.
ATCGCCTTGAAGCCCTGCAGCATGGCGATGCCGATCACCAGGCCCGGCAGCATCAGCGGCGAGACGAGGAAGGTCGAGATCGTCTCGCGCCCCGGAAAGCGCCCGCGCACGAGGGCGATCGCGCAAAGCGTGCCGAGGACCATGGCGACCGCGGTGGAGACGGCGGCGATCTGCAGCGAGACGAGGAGGGCTGGTACGAGTCCGCGCATGCCGGCCAGGCGCTCGTACCAGCGCAGCGACCAGTCGGGCGGCGGCAGGGTGAACACCGTCGAGGAGCCGAACGACACGGCGATGGTGACCACGAGCGGCGTCATCAGGAAGATGACGGTGAAGCCCGCGATGGCCCAGACGAAATACTGCGTGGCGCGTTCTACGGCGGTCATGTCTGGCTGCCTCCGATGCGCCGCGCCAGCCAGGTCGAACCCACGACGATCGACACGGCCAGCACCAGCAGGATGACGGCGGTGGTCGAGCCGAGCTGTTCGTTGCGCATCAGCAGGAACGAGCGGCCCGTGAGGGTCGCCAGGGTCTGGAAGCGGTCGCCGATCAGCAGAGAGGGGATGACGAACATCGACACGCTCATCGAGAAGACGAAGGCGACGCCCGACACGATGCCCGGCAGGGTGAGCGGCAGGGTGACGTGGGTGAAGCGGTAGAGCGGCGTGGCGCCCAAGGTCGCGCCGGCCTCGCTGAGGCGCGGGTCGATCAGCTTCACGACGGAATAGATGGGCAGGATCATGAAGGGCAGGAAGATGTTGGCGGCGCCCAGGACCAACCCGGTCTCGGTGAACAGCAGCCGCTGCGGCTCGTCCCAGAGGCCGAGACCGACGAGGGTCTGCGAGACGATGCCGTCGCGCCGCAGCACGATCTGCCAGGCGAAGGCCTTGACGACGGCGCCGACCGAGAGCGGCAGGATGATCGAGACCAGCATCACGATCTGCAGGACCGCGCCGGCCCGCGCGAGCGCGAAGGCGGCGGGATATCCGATCACGAAGCAGACGACCGTCACCCAGGCGGCCACTCGCAGCGTGTTGCCGACGACCCGCCAGTTGAAGGGATCGCTCAGGAAAGAGACGTAGGGCTGAATCGTGAGCCCGCCCGGCCCCGTCAGGCTCTTCATGAAGAGCCAGAGCAAGGGGAAGGCGTAGACGACCAGCAGATAGAGAACGGCTGGCGCCGCGAGGAGGGCGACGGGATCCCGCCACGCCGAGGGGGCGCTCTTCGTCGTCATGGCGCCGGGTAGATCAGCGTGTCGGCGACGGCCCAGCCCAGTCGCATTTCAGTGCCGGGCGCGGGCAGTCCGTCGGAGAGGTCGGCTGTCTCGACCATGAGCTGGTCGCTGCCCTGCGTCTCGAAATAGAGCTGGACCTTCGAGCCCTGGAACACGGCATCGCGCAAGCGGGCGACCAGTGCATAGTCGCCGGGCGCATTCACCTTGATGCGCTCGGGCCGCACCGCGAGCATTACGGAGGCGCCGACCACGAAACTGCCGGGCGCGCGCAGCGGGCCGAACGCCGTGTCGACGATGACGTGATCATAGTCCTGGCCGACGACCGTGCCGGCGAGGCGCGAGGACAGGCCCACGAACTCCAGCACGAAGGCGGTGGCGGGCGAGCGGTAGATGGTGGCCGGCACGTCGAGCTGCTCGATGGCGCCCTTGTTCATCACCGCGATGCGGTCGGACATGGTGAGCGCTTCGTCCTGGTCGTGCGTCACGAACACGGCGGTGATGCCCAGTTCGCGCAGCAGGCGGCGCAGCTCGATCTGCATGTTCTCGCGCAGCTTGCGGTCGAGCGCGGAAAAGGGCTCGTCGAGCAGCAGCAGCTTGGGCTTCACCGCCAGCGCGCGGGCCACCGCGACCCGCTGCTGCTGGCCGCCCGACAAGGCGCGCACCGAACGGTCGGCGAAGTCGGTGAGGTGGACCAGCGACAGGAAGCGCCGCACCGTCGGGCCGATCTCGCCCGCGGGATGCTTCCGCGCCTTGAGGCCGAAAGCGATGTTCTCGGCGACCGTCAGGTGCGGGAAAAGCGCGTAGTTCTGGAAGACGACGCCGACGTCGCGCCGGTGCGGCGGCCGCGACCCGATCTCCTCGCCGTCGAGCCGGATGGTGCCGCGGTCGGCCGCCAGCAGGCCGGCCACGATGCGCAGCAGGGTGGTCTTGCCGCACCCCGAGGGGCCCAGCAGCGAGATGAACTCGCCGGCGGCGACCCTGAGGTCGACGCCGCCGAGCACGGTGACGCCGCCGAAGCCCTTTTCGGCGCCGTCGATGTCGAGGAAAGAATCAGAACTCACGACGCGACCGCGCGACTACATCGCCATGTCGCGGTCCCAGCGCTTCACCCAGTCGGCGCGATTGTCGGCGACGAACTTCCAATCGATCCCGAAGATGGTTGCGTTGGTCGGCGCACCGGCCGGCACGGGCGTGTCCTTGTTGGTCGGCAGCGAGTAGGTCGCGGCAGAAAGCTTCGCCTGGACCTCCGGTCCAATCATCTCGTTGATGTAGCCCGCGGCCAGCTCGGGCTGCGGCCCGCCCTTCACCAGGGCGACGCCCGACGGCATGGCGAAGATGCCTTCCTTCGGGACTGCGATCTCCACCGGCGCGCCGGCGGCCTTGCGCTCGAGCGCCACCTGCGAGATCGCGCTCGAGATCATGAAGCCCTCGCCCTGTTCCAGCAGATTGTAGGCCTGCGGCATCTGCGTGTAGGCGGTCAGCAGGTTGGGCTTGATCGTCACCAGTTTCTTGAAGGCGGCATCGATGTCCTTCTGCGCCTCGGGCATCGGCTTTCCGGTGGCCAGGAACGCCGCCATGAACAGGTTGGCCAGGCCTTCGGTGTTCTGCAGCGACGGCAGGATCACGCGGCCCTTGTACTTGGGATCGTAGGCGTCGGCCCACGAGGTGGGCGCCGTCTTCATGGCCTTGGGATTGTAGGCGATGCCGAGCCAGGGCTGCAGGTAGTTGCACCACATCCCGTCCATGTGGATCGTGCCCGGCTTCAGCATGGCGAGGTTGGGCACCTTGGCCGCCGTCAGCGGATCGAGCAGTCCCTCGGCGACGGCCGGGATCATGACCGGATCGTCCATCATGACGACCGACAGATACTGCTTGTCCTTGTTCTTCTGCATCTTCTCGAGGTTGACCAGGGAGCGCGAGCCCTCGAACACGACCTTGCAGGAGAATTTCTTCTCGACGACCGGCGCGATGATGGTCTCGACGAAGTTCTTGTGGCTTGCGGCGCCACCGACCACGAGTTCCTTCCCCTGGGCGCGCAGGATGCGTGGCGCGGCGAGAGCCGCCGTGGCGGCGCCTGCGGCTGCGAGGACCGTGCGGCGGTTGAAGACGGCAATCTTTGACTTGTTCATAGGCAATTCCCCCTGCTCGAAGCGGGGGAAGCAAGGACCGTGCCGATCGAGCCGTTGCGTTCTCGGTCGCTTCGCGGCCCTACCCGAACACGAGGACGCGATGGAGGGAGGTGCCCGCGGTGACGCCGCCGGCCACTGCCCAGCTTTCAACCCCATGCGGCACGGCCAGATTGAGCATTGCCAATGAAGGGACCGGCGCGATAATCGCGGCGTGCAGGGGCAGGGGGAGAGTTTCCCGACGCCGAACTTCGGTTTCCTCGCGAAGCAGGAACCGGGATTGGTGCGGCTGGCGGCGCTGGCGGAGCAGTACTTCCGCGGCGATCCCTCGACGTGCCTCATCAAGATGCGCCAGTTTGCCGAGACGCTGGCAAAGCTGATCGCAGCGCGGCACAGCGCCTACGAGGGCGAGCAGGAGAGCTTTGAAAGCACGCTGCGCCGTCTCGGCGCCGATCGGATCCTGCCGCGCGAAGTCTCCGACGTGTTCCACCGGCTGCGGATCCTGGGCAACGCTGCGGTTCACGAGGGCGCCGGCACGCACGGTGAGGCGCTGAACGCGCTGCGCCTCTCGCGGCAACTGGCGATCTGGTTTCATCGCACTTTCGGGGGCGCCGCCGACTTCAGGCCCGGCCCCTTCGTGCCCCCGCCGGAGCCCGTGGATGCCACGGCGGAGCTGCGGGCGGAGATCGAGGCGCTGTACCGGAAGGTGGCGGAGAGCGACGACGCCGCCTCGCAGGCACGGCGCGACGCGGAGGATCTGGCGTCGGCGCGCGCGGAGAGCGAACGCCGGCTCCTGCAGCTCAGCGAGGAGCGCGCCACCTGGGAGCATCTGGCGCTGGAGAGCGAGGCCGAGAAGGTCGCCCTGTC
>CAIYWM010000331.1 GCA_903929895.1 uncultured Alphaproteobacteria bacterium | reverse complement strand
TCCAGATCCTGGTGATCTTCGTCGCCTTCATCGTCGCTGGCATCGCCAAGGGAGCGGTCGGTATCGGCCTCCCGCCGATCGCCGTGGGCCTGATGACCCTGGCCGTACCTCTCGACGACTCGCTAGCGATCATGACCATTCCGACGCTGGCCACGAACGTCTGGCAGGCCGGCTACGGCTCCGGCCTGCTGCGCCTGTTCCGCCGGTTCTGGACGCTGGCCCTCACCGCGACCGTCACGCTGATCCTGGTGGCAGCGACCCTGGGCAAGCTCGGTTCACCCCAGGCCTCGGCCTGGCTGGGCGTGATGCTGGCCGTCTATTCGACCATCATGCTCCTGGCGTGGCGTCCGCGCGTCTCGCGACAAGCCGAACGCTGGATGAACCCGCTGATGGGTATTGCCAGCGGCGGCGTCGCCGGTTTCACCGGCATCGCGGCGGTGCCATTCCTGCCCTACATGCAGTCGCTTGACATCGACAAGGACGACCTCGTCCAGGCGCTGGGCATCCTCTTCATCTTCCTGATCGGAGCGCTCACCTTCGCGCTGTTCCGCCAGGGTGCCTTCGATGCCACGAATGTCATAGGCGGGATCGCCGCTATTGTGCCGACCTCGATCGGCGTCTGGCTCGGCCAGAAGTCTCGCAATGCGCTGTCTCCGGAAATGTTCCGCCGGGTTTTCCTGGTCGGGCTGCACATGGCGCGTGGCTTGTTGTAGGCTCGGGCCATGTCACTCCCTCCCTTCAAGGTCACGATCTGCGGCATTCCCGAGCTTCCGCAGCACTGTGCCGTCGGCGTAAGCCACGTCCTGTCGATCATCGACACACACGAGCCGCGCCCGCCCGCGCTCGACACCTACGCCGGCATCGAACACGAGCTGATCCGCTTCGACGACGTCGTGGCGGAATATCCCGGCTTCGAGGCCTGCACGCAGGCCCATATCGAGCAGGTGCTCGCCTTCGGCGAACGCGTCCATGCGCGGCCCGATGGCCACGTGCTTGTCCATTGCCACGCCGGCATCTCGCGCTCGACCGCCGCCGCAGCCATCCTGATGACGCAGTTCGCGCCGGGAACCGAGGAACAGGCCTTCCTGAAGCTGCTGGAGCTGCGCAAGCATGGCTGGCCCAACACCCGCATGGTCGAGTTCGCCGACGCGCTGCTGAAGCGCGACGGCGCCATGCTGCGCGGCCTGGTCGCCTATCGAAAGGCGCTGCTCGAGGTGAAGCCTCACCTCAAGGACGTGGTCCGCAACATCGGTCGCGGCCACGAGATTCCGGTCTGACTGTTGGGGCGTGGCTTACACCACGCCCCCATCACGCCTTGAAGGGGACTACCGCGCCTTCATCGGCAGGCTGGCGAGATGGGTGCCGGCGTCCACGATCAGGAACTCGCCGGTGATGTTGCTGGCGCTGGTCAGGAAGAACATCACGGCCTCCGCCATCTGCTCGGGCGTGCCGGCCTGGCGCAGCGGCGTGTTCTGCTCCTGCCCCATCTTCATCTTGTTGTAGTTCTCCTCGCCCATCCCGCCCAGCAGCCAGCGCGTCTGGATGAATCCCGGGCAGACCGTATTCACCCGCACCGCCGGCGACAGCCAGCGCGCGAGCGTGAGGGTCAGGGTGTTGAGCGCGCCCTTGGAGCAGGCATAGGGAATCGAGCTGCCGACCCCCATGACGCCCGCGATCGAGGAGATGTTGACGATCGAGCCGCGATCCTGCTGGGTCTCCCACTGCTTCTTCATCATGGGATAGACGGCCCGGCTCATCATGTAGGGACCGGTCACGTTCACCCGCAGGATGCGGTCGAAATCCTCCGGCGTGACGCCATCGAGGTCGCCCTGATTCTGGAACTTGGTGGTGCCGGCATTGTTGATCAGGCCGTCGATGCGGCCCCACTGCTTCATCGTCTCGTCGGCGAGCCTCTTGCAGTCCGCGTCCTGGCCCATGTCGGCCTGGACGAGGATCGCCTCGACGCCCTTGGCCTTCACCGCCTCGTAAGTCTCGTCCGCCTCTTTCTTGCTCTTGGTGTAGTTGATCGCGACGTTCCAGCCACGCTCCGCCAGGTCGAGGGCGCAGGAGGCGCCCAGCCCGGTCGCCGAGCCCGTCACGATCGCCACCTTGTTCGATTTCGCCATGTCGTTTCTCCCGATATCTCGCAGCACCTTTCATAGGCTAGGATCGGGGCCCAAGGCAAAGAAACGCACCTCAGGCGGGATCATGGCGGATCTGTTTTCGATGAAGAATCGCGTGGCGCTGGTAACCGGCGCCTCGCGTGGCCTCGGCCGCGACATGGCGCTGGCCCTGGCAGAGGCCGGCGCCACGGTGCTCTGCGCCGGCCGCACCGTGAAAGAACTCGACGCGACCGCCCGCGCCATCGACCGCAAGGGCGGCCGGGCGCACGTGGTGACGCTGGACGTGACCGACGAGGCCGATGTCGTCGCCAAGGTCGCGGCCATCGTGGCCAAGCACCGCCGCATCGACGTGCTGGTGAACAATGCCGGGATCGTGCACCGCCAGGACATCGTCGACACCGCAACGGCTGATTTCCGCAAGGTGATCGAAACCGACCTGGTCTCGCAGTTCATCGTCGCCCGTGAGGTTGGCCGTCACATGCTGGCGCGCAAGTATGGCCGCATCGTCAACATCTCGTCGGTGATGGCGGTCCTCGGTCGGGCCTCGGTTGCAGGCTATGTCTCGGCCAAGCACGGGCTCGTCGGCCTCACCAAGAACCTGGCGGCCGAGTTTGGGCCGCACGTCACCGCCAACGCGATCGCGCCCGGCTACATCCGGACCGAACTCAACGTGCCCCTGCAGCAGAACAAGGACTTCAGCGGCATGCTCGAGCGGCGCACCGCGGCCGGGCGCTGGGGTAAGCCCGAAGACCTGCGCGGGGCCCTGCTGCTGCTGGCGTCCGATGCCGGCAGCTACATCACCGGCCATACGCTGGTGGTCGATGGCGGCCTGACCACGATCCTCGCCTGACCGGACGAGCGAGACCATGACCGGCATTCCACGCTGGGCAATGCTACTGCTGGCGGCCGCGCTGGTGCTGTACGGCATCGCGGCCTCGCAGGGCTGGCTGCGCGATCCGTCGCTGGCGAAGGCCGACTATGTCGGCACCATCGACGTCTCGGCCGATGACGCCAAACTCTACCGCGCGGGTTCCTTCGAGTGGCAGGTGACCAGCGCCGCCGGCAGCTTCAAGGGCAACGACACGGCGCACGTCCGCATCGACCCGTCGGGCGAACGTACGGTGCTGTGCGGCTGGGTGCCGCTCGACAAGGGCGGCGCCTCGATTCGCGCCACCCGCTGGCTCAGCGAGGCGCGCCTCGCCGTGGGCGACATCAAGGTCACCGCCCTGTTCATCGCCCCGGTCGACAAGAAGCCCGGAGACGGCCTCAACGCCGGCTGCCTGCGGCTCGACGAAGGCATCAAGCCCGCCGCCGACGCGCCGCTCCGGCTGGAAGGCCCGCCGGTCCGCGAATAGTCACGCTTCTCTCATTGAAAGAAATACCATGCTGCCCAGACAAGGCGTCACCCCGGAGCTGGCCCGCTTCATCGTCGATACGAAGTGGGACGACCTTCCCGAGAAGGCGCGCCACGAGGCCAAGCGCGCCCTGATGAACTTCTTCGCCGTGGCGATCGCCGGATGCCGTACCCAGCCGGTCGAGCTGGCGCTGCGGACGCTGGGCGAGTTCTCGGGCGGCCGGCAGGCCACCATCGTCGGTCGGCCCGAGCGCATCGACCCGCTGACCGCCGCCTTCCTGAACGCGGCAGGCGCCAACGTCTTCGACTATTGCGACACGCATCTTCCGACCGTCGTTCACCCAACCTCGCCGCTGGCACCTGCGCTGCTGGCCCTGTCCGAGATCCGCCACGTGACCGGCCCGGACCTGCTCCTCGCCTTCGCGCTCGGCTTCGAGATCGAATGCCGGGTCGGCGGCGCTGTCTCCCCGGGCCATTATCCCAAGGGCTGGCACATCACCTCGACTTGCGGCGTGTTCGGTTCGGCGGCGGGCGCGGCGAAGCTGCTGGGCCTCGACGTCGAGCGCACCGTCTGGGCGCTGGGCAGCGCCTCGACCCAGTCCGCCGGGCTCTGCGAGTGCCTGGGCTGGCCCGCCAAGAGCGTCAGCGTCGGCAACGCCGCGCGCAACGGGCTGTTCTCCGCCCTGATGGCAGAGAAGGGCTTTGCCGGCCCGCCCGAGCCGATCGCCGGGGCGCAGGGCTTCCTCGCCGCCATGGGCGAACCGCCGAACTGGACGGCCCTGCTCGACGGTCTGGGCACGGACTGGCAGGTCAACCACAACTCGATCAAGCCCTATGCCGCGGGCTTCGTGATCCATCCCCTGCTCGACCTGGCGCTCGACTGGCGCCGCACCCATCCGGACAGGGCGGTCGAGCGGATCGCGGTGCGCGGCAATCCCCTGCTCCTGCAGCGCACCGACCGGGCCGACATCGCGACCGGCCGTGAAGCCCAGGTCAGCCTGCAGCACTGCGTCTCGGCAGCTCTCGTCCTCGGCAAGGCCGGCCTCGACCAGTTGACCGATGCCTGCGTCGCCGATCCCGCCATCAAGGCGCTACGGGCCCGGTTCGAGTGCACGAGCGACGACCGGCTCTCGACCATCGCCGCCGAGATGGACATCTGGACCAACGACGGGAAGAAGCACGCGCTGTCGACCCAGGCGGCGCGCGGCAGCTCCTCGAACCCGCTGAAGGATGCCGAGATCGAGGCCAAGCTGCGCGACGAGGCAAGGCGCTGGGAGCCGGACCACGACATCCAGCCGCTGATCGATGCCGTGTGGGCGCTCGACCGCAGCGAGGATGTCTCCTCGCTGCTGGCGTTGGCGGTGCCTACTCGACGGTGACGTTGGCGGCCGCCGCGACTGCCTTCCAGGTCGCGATGTCCTTCTGGATGAAGGCGGCGAACGCTTCCGGCGTGTTGCCGACCGTCTGCATGGCCTGCTTCTCCAGCAGCTCCTTAGTAGCGGGATCAGCCAAGGCCTTCACGATCTCGGCGTTCAGCTTCTTGATCACCGCGGGCGGCGTTTTGGCCGGCGCCAGGATGCCGTGCCAGGCGAGCGCCTCGAAGCCGGGATAGCCGCTCTCCGCGACCGTGGGAACCTCGGGCGCCACCGGCGACCGTTCGAGGCTGGTGACGGCCAGAGCGCGCAGCTTGCCGGACCTGATGTGCGGCAGGACGCTGATCGGGTCGCCGAACACCACGTTCAACTGGCCGCTGACGAGATCGCCGACCGCCAGCGCCGTCCCACGATAGGGCACGTGGGTCATCTTGAGACCGGCCTTGCTGGCGAACAGCTCAGCCACGAGATGGTTGGCCGCGCCGACGCCGGTCGACCCGTAGTTCAGGCCGCCGGGCTTGCTCTTCGCCAGCGCCACGAACTCCTGCACAGTCTTGGCCGGCGAGTCGGAATTGACGACCAGTATGTAGGGATAGGCCGTCGTCATGGTGATCGGCGCGAAGTCCTTCACCGGATCATAGGGCAGCGTCTTGTAGACGGCTGGGTTGATCGAGATCGGGCCCGACTGGCCGAGCAGCAGCGTGTAGCCGTCGGGCTCGGCCTTGGCCACCAGATCGGTACCGACGATCGAGCCCGCCCCGCCCTTGTTCTCGATCACGATCGGCTGGCCGATATTCTCGCTGACTTTCTTGGCGACGATGCGCGCCACCGAATCGGCGCCGCCGCCCGGTGCATAGGGCACCACGAGCTTGAGAGACTTGGACGGAAACTCCTGCGCCCACGCAGGACTCGCGAACACAGCCAGCGCCAGCGCGCCGGCGGCGCGCCTCGTCATCTTCTTCATTGTTTTCTCCCAGGACTTCATTTGCGGCGTCGTTGAGAATACCGCCGACAACGGCTACTGAAACACCGGCATGGGGCAATCTTGCGTCTCTGGAACGGCGTCAGGCCGCCTCCCCTCTCAACTGGGCGAGTCCCCGCTTCATCAGGGCCTTGGTGTAGCGTTCCCGGCCGATATCGGGCGCAACCGCCTTCTTGTCCGGCGGCGTCGTGAATATGGCGGTCAGTTCCTTCAGTTCCGCCTCGGCGAGCTTGAAATTGCCGCGCTTCATGTAGCCCAGGGCGCGGAAGAGGCACTCCTCCTCCTTCCAGTTGGGCTCGCGGTTCCAGTCGTCGAGCTGATGCAGCGCCGCCGCGAAGCGCGCCAGTATCGTCGCCTTGAATTGGGAAGTTACACGATACATGACATCCGCCCGTTCCTGTTGTCTGACGCGATGGTGCGCGCGCGGCGCTCCTGCCGCAAGCGCCGTGGCCTAAGCCGCCGGCCGGCCCGATGACCCTTCTGGCTCCCTCCGATCCCTTGCGGCACGACCACGCGCCGCGCGGCACACTCGTCGATCTTGCGTTGCTCGTCGTCGGCAGCAGCGCCGTGCTGATCGCCCTGATCCTGTGGTTCGACAACGCGCAGGGCGGATTGACCGGCAATGGCGTCTTCAAGAGCCTCGAGCTGAAGCCCTGGGTGGTCGATCCGGCGAACGCGCCGCTCTACCCCTCCAACTATCTCTTCTACCCCGTCTACGGCGCCCTCTGCCGCCTGCTCGACCTCTTGGGTGTCTTTGCCGGCGATCCGCGGCGCCAGCTCACCATCCTCAATGCCGTGAGCGCGAGCCTCTGCACCAGCGTGGCCTATCTGCTCGCCCGAGCAATGACCGGCGACCGGGTCATCGCCTGGCTGACGGGCGCTTTCCACCTCGCGACCAGCCACGTGATGTTCCTCGCCATCGTCAACGAGGACATCATGCCGAGCTACACAGTGATGTTCGCGGCGATGGCGCTGGGCGCGGTATGGTTCGCGCGGCCGTCGGTCGTGCGGGTCGCCGCGGTCTCGGTGCTGTTCTCGCTCGGTTGGCTGTTCGAATGGCGGCTGATGTTCCCGACCCTGCCGGCGATGCTGGCCGCGCTCTGGCTGTGCGAATCGCGCCTCGGGCGCCGCCTCGCCTGGATCGCGCTGTTCGTCGCCGGCATGGTCGCCACAGCGACCGTTGTGGCGCTGGCCTGGTGGGGCCATGCCGGCGCCGTCGGCCCCCTCGATCTCATCTGGACGGGCAAGGCGGTGCGCTCGGTGTGGGCGGGCTTCACCTGGGCCAAGGTCGGCTACCTGTGGGACGGCATCGTGGCCTACCTGCTGGGAACCGGTGTCACGACCTTCGACAGGCTTCCTGGCTGGGACATCTGGCGCTTCGCCACGACCTTCTGGCTGCTGGGCATCGCCGTCGTCGCGGCCTCGATCCTGCGGCGCGCCGAAGATCGACCGGCCCGGGCCCTGTTGGCGGTGTTCGGCGTCACCTTCCTCGCCGGCGAGGTCTTCAACCTCTATTCCCAGCCGCAAGACCCGCAGATGCAGATCAACGTCATGGCCTGGGTGACCCCGGCCTGGGCGCTGGTGCTGCTGGCCGCGCACCGGCGCTGGCCCGGGCGCGGCCTCGCCGCCATGGCCGCCGTCACCGTGGCGCTGTTTGCCTACAATGTCTGGAGCATCGCCCCGCTGCGCGGGCTCGACAGCAAATGGCGCGGCGCCATCGAGCGCCTGGAACGTCAGGGCGATCCGGCACGCACCGTCTTCCTGCTGCACGATTTCGACTGGACGATGGTCTACGCCTCGCTGCACTGGGGCACGGCGGAGCCCGGCCTCGCCGGGCTGGGACCGGCGCCGCAGGCACTGCCGAAATTCAAATGGATCGGCTTCACCGGCGACGTGCTGCGGCACCCCGACTGGACCACCGACCGGCACGTCGAGTCGCTGCGCCGGCAGATCGACCGCGCCCTGGAGCTCGGCTACGAGGTGATCGTCGTGCGCCTGTGGAACATTCCCGAGGCACAGCTGCTGACCGAGACCGGCATGGTCGCCGACGCCGGCCGTCTCGGTGCGCTGCAACGCATGCTGCGCACCGACTTCACCGCGACACCGGTGTCGGTCGATCCGGTGGCGGGTTCCCTGTACCGGCTGCAGCGCGCCGCCGGCCGCTGACGACCTACATCGTCGCCTGCTGGATGCGCCGCTCGTCGAGGCCGACCGAGCGCGCGGTCTCCACGATGGCGGCCCAGGTATCGTCCGGCAGCGGCACACCGTCGGCAAGACGCTGGGCACGGGTGCGGGATTCCTGCTCGCCCGGCACCAGGATCTCGACGCCGGGCGTGGCCGGCTTTGAGCCCTTCACGAACGAGACGTACTTGGCGATGTCCGCCGGGAAGAAGCCCTCGGCGTCGAACACCTTGGGATCGACATAGAAGGACAGCATGCCGTTGGCGAAGCGGCCGCGCTTGGGATCGGTCGCACCCGTGCCCGACAGCGACCCGCCCAGGATCTCGCACATGAAGGCGAGGCCCGAGCCCTTGTGGTCGCCGAAAGCGCGGATGGCTCCGGTGCCCTTGCTGTGATCGCGCGGGCCGGTCGGCGTGTAGTCGCCGTAGAGCAGATGCGGGTCGGCGCTCGGCTTGCCGTCGGGACCGATCAGCGCGCCCTCCGGCAGCTTCTTGCCGCCCTGGCTCGTCACCAGGACCTTGCCCTCGGCCACGATCGAGGTGGCAAAGTCGAGGACCAGCGGATCCTCGCCGGGCCGCGGGACGCCAACACAGTAGGGCGCCGTCGAGAAGCGACGCTCGACGCCGCCATAGGGCGCCACCAGGACGCTGCCCGACGCATTCACGAAATGCACCGAGACGAGACCCGCTTCGGCCGCCATCTCGGCCCAGTCGCCCACCCGGCCGACATGGCCGGCATTGCGCAGCGTCACGGCCGAGAGGCCGTTCTTCAGGCACTTGTCGATGCCGATCTGCACGGCCTGCGGCGTCACGGTCTGGCCGAAGCCGTACTTGCCGTCGACCACGGCGATCACCGGCGTATCGACCAGCACGTCGACCGTCACGTCGGCTATGACCGTGCCGCTCTTCTTCTGCGAGGCGTAGCGCGGCACGCGCACCACGCCGTGGCTGTCATGGCCCGACAGGTTTGCGCTTACGAGATAGCGGCCGATGCGACCGCCCTCCTCCTTCGAGCATCCCGCCGTGGCAAAGATGTCCGCGACGAAGGATTCGAGCTCCTTCGCCTTGATCGTCACGCTGCCCATGTCAGGACTTGCCGCGCTGCAGGCTCGCGACGTAGCCGCGGTTCCAGGTCGGGTTGATCATCACCTCGTTGATGACGATGTGCGGCGGCAGGCAGGCGATGTAGCGGATCAGGTCGCCGACATCCTCCGACTGAGCCATGCGCTTGCGCTCGGCCGGCGTGATGGGGATCGGCCGCTTGTCGAGGATCGGCGTCGCCACCTCGCCCGGGCAGACCACGCAGGAGCGGATCCCGTTGACGCACTCTTCCATGTTGATCGTATGGCTCATCGCCACGACGCCGTGCTTGGCCGCCGAATAGGCCGGGCCCGACAGCAGGCTCGGCACCTTGCCGGCGACCGACGACGTATGGATCAGCACGCCGCCCTTGTTCTTGCGCATCAGCGGCAGCACCGCCGAGGTGCAGTAGAAGGCGCTCGACAGGTTGCCGTGCACGACCTCGTCGACACCCTTGGGCGTCAGCTGCTTCCAGCTCCGCTTCTGGATGTTGAGGCCGGCATTGTTGACCAGGATGTCGATGCGGCGGTGCTTCTTGGCGATCGCGGCGACGGTCTTCTCGACCGCGGAGGCCTTCATCAGGTCTGCCGGCTTCACCTCAGCCTTGCCACCCGCCTCGGCGATCATCGCCGCGGTCTCCTCGAGCGGCGCCCGGCGCCGGCCGGTCAGCACCACGGTCGCACCGTCCTTTGCGAGGGCCACCGCCGCCGCCTGGCCAATACCCGAGCCAGCACCAGTCACCCAGGCGACTTTGCCCGTCAACGAACCCATGAAAATCTCCTCAACGCCGGAAAGCGGCGATTAAAGCACCTTGCCGGTGCTGTCGTCGATCAGGTGCATGTTGCTGAGGTCGGCCCTCAGCTTCATCTGCTGCGCCGCCTCGGCCCCCGCGTTGGGATTGACGCGGCCGCAGATCTCTCTGCCGTTCACCGTGAAGTAGACCAGCGTCTCCATGCCCATCGGCTCGACGACGTCGATCAGCATGTCGAAGTCGTGCTGGTTGGACTCGGTATGCGGCCTGGTCTCGGTGATGTGCTCGGGCCGGAGGCCCAGCATCAGGCTGGGCTTGCCGACATGGGCCGTATAGCGGGCGGTGCGGTCGGCGGGCACCGGAAACGACAGCGTGTCGTTCAGGCGCACGCGCAGGGCGCCGGCGGCCTGCTCGAGCTGGCAGGAGATGAAATTCATGGCCGGAGAGCCGATGAAGCCCGCGACGAACTTGGTCGCCGGAGAGTGATAGAGATCGTTCGGCGAGCCGACCTGCTCGATAAGGCCGCCGTTCATCACCACCACGCGGTCCGCCAGCGTCATCGCCTCGACCTGGTCGTGGGTGACGTAGACCGTCGTCGTGCGGACCTTCTGGTGCACCTTCTTGATCTCGGTGCGCATCTGCACGCGCAGCTTGGCGTCGAGGTTCGACAGCGGCTCGTCGAACAGGAAGACCTTGGGGTCGCGCACGATGGCGCGGCCCATGGCCACGCGCTGGCGCTGGCCGCCGGAAAGCTCGCG
>CAIYWM010000330.1 GCA_903929895.1 uncultured Alphaproteobacteria bacterium | reverse complement strand
CGCAGGGCGCATTCCAGCTGATCTGGACCGGATCGGGCTCACTGGGGGCGCAATCGGATGTCGCGGGCGCAAGCGCGATCTGCTGAGCCATGACGGGCAAGACCGCCAACATCAGGGCCAAGTAACGATCGCTGGAAAAATTTTCACGGGCACCCTCTTCAGCGGCCTGAGCCGTGGAAATAGAACGCGATCAGCCATAGACGGTTGCCCGCGCGTGCGGCCGAACGATGTCGCAGCAGAGGTTGAACCACGGCGACTGTGGAAGCGGTTGCCTGAGCAACGTTGGCGGCGATCTCGCACTAGATTTGGACATTCGCGGGAAGGAGTGACTGCGATGAAGCTCGCCCCCGCTCACGTGGGCGGGTATTTGCGTCGATTGCGCAACATCGCATGTGCTATATCTAGCCCATGTCAGTTCTGATCATCGGGCTTGCCCTCTTCCTCGGCATCCATCTCCTTACAACCCTGCGGCGAACACGTGCGGCCGTCATCGGCCGTCTCGGTGAAGGTGGCTACAAGGGTCTGTATTCCCTCGTTGCTGCGGCCGGGCTGATCCTGATTTTCATCGGCTTCGGGAGCTACCGCAGCGCGGGCTACATCCAGGTATGGAACCCACCCCTTTCGCTGTTCCATCCCATCGCGCTGTTGCTGCTGTGGTTCGCGTTCGTCTCCCTGACGGCGACCTATGCCCCGCCCAGCCGGATCAAGTCCCTGCTGCGGCATCCCATGCTGGTGGCAGTGAAGGCCTGGGCGCTCTCCCATCTCCTGGTGAATGGCGACCTGGGCTCGATGGTGCTGTTCGGCAGCCTGCTTGCCTGGGCCATCTACGACCGGATTGCCGTGAAGCGCAGAGGCGACACCGGCGCCCCGCGCGTCGGCTGGTCGATCAACGATCTTCTGGTTGTAGGACTGGGGACGTTGGCCTATGTCGCCATGTTCTGGTTACACGACAGCTTGATCGGCGTTACCGCTGCATAGGGCTTGCGCTCGCTGGCCCATTTGCATCGCTCATGATAGGTTCCTCCGCAAATTCCTCCCCGAAAGCCGCCGAAACCCCAGTGATCGTAGAAGCGCTGTTTCCGACCTATCGCTTCGACAAGGCCGATAGCGACGATTTCGTCGTCATCGACCAATGGTCTTATGCGTTGGCCGCATTCAGCGGCCCGCTATTCGTGCTTTCGAAGCGGCTCTACTTCCTGGCCCTCATCGACCTGCTCGCCATGATCGCCATTGCCGGCGGAGCCATCTTGGGGCTCACCGTCGTCGTGCACCTGTTCGGCTCCTCACTGGAGGGCATGCTCCTCATGCTCATTACCGTGGTTGGGGCGATCGCGCTCAATGGCGTTGTCGCGGTGCGCCTGGTTCGCCACGGATATCTCCAGAGAGGCTGGCGCCTCGGCTACTAGTGGTGATGCGCGTGGTAGCCGTGATGGTGCCCGCCGCCAAACCGGTCGATATGTAGCGGCTGCTTGGCGAGCCCCGGGCAGAACGTGTTCACCACCTTCTCGAGCTTGTCGTAGAGCGCCTTGGCGGGCTTGCGGCCCCGCTCCAGCCGCTCGCGCGCCTTCTCGGCGAGCCGCGCAAGCTGCGCCATGTCGACGTTCAGAAGCTTGCGATCTTCCAGGATCATGCGGCCGCCGACCATCACCGAATGCACGGCCGATCCGTCCTCGGTATGCACGATCTGGTTGGTCGGATCGTTGAAAGGGATCCAGTTGATGTGCCCGAGATCCAGGAACACGATGTCGGCCTTGTAGCCGGCCTCGAGCTTGCCGATCTTGTCGCCGAGCCCAAGCGCGCGGGCGCTTCCCGCGGTCGCCGCGTGCAGCACTTCCTCGGTCGTGATCCACTCCCGGTTGTCCGGCCCCTGCACCTTCGACACCATCGAGGCCAGCCGCATGTTCTCGTACATGTTCTGATTGTCCGAGCAGCTCGCGCCGTCGGTACCGATGCCGACATTGACCTTGGCATCCAGCATGCCGCGCATGTCGGCGATCCCGTTGCCCAGCACCATGTTCGAACCCGGATTGTGCGATACGGAAGCGCCCTTGTCGCCCAGCAGCTTCATGTCGTCGCCATCGAGCCAGACGCCGTGCGCCACGGTGAACTTCGGCCCGACCAGGCCCAGCGAGTCCATGTAGGCCGTGAGCGACGTACCGTAGAGCCGGTAACCCGCGACGACCTGGACCTTCGATTCCGACACATGGGTATGGAGACCGGTATCGTAATCCTTGGCGAGCTTCAGGCAGGCCAGCAGGAATTCCTTGCTGCAATGATGCGGGATGGTCGGCGCGACGGCCAGATGCACGCCCTGGCGGTCGAGCTTCCAGCCATGCAGCGCCTTCTTCATCTGCTTCACGCTCGCCTTGTAGGGCGAGAATTGATAGGCCTCGATCTGCTTCTGCAGCGACGGCGGCAGCTGGTCCATGAGCCCGGGAATGGCCTGGAAGAAGCTGGTGTCGGCCACCATCGGCGCCAGCATGGCGCGCATGCCGACATCGGCGTAGGCCTGCCCGATGGCAGCCAGCCCTTCCGCCGTCGGCATGGGAAACTCCGCCGCGAGATCGTAGGCAGCCGTGCAGCCCTTCATCACCATCTCGCACGCGCCGATCAGGCTGGACAGGTACTTGTCCTCGAGGGTGCGCGCCCCGCTCATATAGGGCCCGGCGGTCAGCAGCAGCTCCAGCGTCACGCGGTCGACCATGCCCTTGGCGAGGTTGCCGTGGCTGTGAGTGTGGCCGTTGATGAGACCGGGATGCAGCAGCTTGCCCCGGGCGTCGATCACGATGGCGGACTCCGGCGCCGCCACCTTGGTCCCGATCTCGACGATCGTGTCGCCGTTGATCAGGATATCGGCCTTGGGCGCGGTGTGGCCCTTGATGTCGACCACGCGGCCACCACGGATGACGGTCATCGAGGCTTTCGGCGCTTTCGCCATGTCACACTCTCCCCTTGCGCCGCCGGTCAGGCTCCCGGCGTCGTATTGCTGCTCGACCACGGGAAGAAGACCCGCTCGGCGACTACCACGATCTGGAACAGAACGACGCCCATCACCGACAGGATGATAAGCGCCCCGAATGCCACAGGCACCTTGAAGAACGCCGTCGAGGTCTGGATCAGGAAACCCAGTCCGGCGTCGGCATTGACGAACTCGGCGACCACCGCGCCGACCACGGCGAGCGAGATCGCCACCTTGAGGCCGGCGAAGATGAAGGGAATCGCATAAGGCAGCCTGATCCGCAGCAACTCGCTGAGCTTCGACGCGCGACACGCCCGGCTGAGCTCGATCAATTCCGGCGGCACGGACAGCAGTCCGGTCGCAATCGAGATCACCAGCGGGAAGAACGCCACCAGCACGGTGATGACGATGCGCGGCAGCTCGTTGGTCCCGAGCAGGACGACCAGGATGGGCGCCAGCGCCACCTTGGGGATCGACTGTGTCCAGACGAGGAACGGATAGACCGCCGCCGCGATGGCCGGCGACGCGGTCAGCACGACGGCCAGCGGCAGGCTGATCAGGATCGACACTACGAAGCCCAGCATGACCGTCTTGAAGGTCGCTGCGGTATGCCCAGCCACGGTGGGCCCGATGGCCATCGTGTCCTTCCAGATGTCGGTCGGCGCCGGCAGCAGGTACCCCGGAATGGCGAAGGCGCGACAGGCGGCTTCCCACAGCAGGAACAGGCCGGCTGTGGCGATCAGCGGCAGCACCACCTCGTAGAGGGCGGCGCTCTTCTTCCTGCGGCGGGGCGGCTTCTGCCGCTCCTCAAGCGGCGGCGCGGCCTGAACCGACATGGCGTGTCCCGAAGATGAGTTGGCGGATGCGCTGGCTGGCTTCGTGGAATTCCGGCGTGGCCTCGGTCTCGAAGCTGCGCGGGCGCGGCAGGCCGATATCGATGATTTCGGCGATGCGCCCGGGCCGCGGCGACATCACGACCACGCGGTCGGCCAGCACCACGGCCTCCGTGATCGAGTGCGTCACGAAAAGGACGGTCTTGGGCCGCTCGCTCCAGATGCGCAGCAGCTCCATGGTCATCTCCTCGCGGGTCAGCGCGTCGAGCGCCCCGAACGGCTCGTCCATCAGCAGGATGTCGGGATCGTGCACGAGGGCACGGCAGATCGCGACGCGCTGCTGCATGCCACCCGAAAGCTCGCGCGGCGACTTTCCCTCGAATCCTGTGAGGCCCACCAGTTTGAGCAGCGCCATCGCCTTGTCGGTGCTGGTCGAATCGATGCGATGCATCATGCGCAACGGGAACAGCACGTTGTCCAGCACACTGGCCCACGGCAGCAGCGTCGGCGCCTGGAAGACGATACCCGTCTCCGCCCGCGGCTCGGTAATCTCTTCTCCGCCGATCGAAGCCCGTCCTGCGGTCGGGAGGATCAACCCGGCCACGATGCGCAGCAGGGTGGACTTGCCGCAGCCGGACGGCCCCACGAGGGTGATGAACTCGTTGCGCCCGATCTCCAGCGACACGTCCTGCAACGCCGTGACCTGATCGCCGTCACGGCTGTTGAAGATGCGCGTGACCCGGTTGATGGAGATCACTTCGAATCGCCTACTTGGCGACCTTGCTGGTGTCGATCGCGGTCTTGTAGTCGAACTCGGGCTTCAGCTCGTTGGCCGTGGCGATGGTCTCCCACGAGAACTTGAGCCGGTCCGGGCTTTCCTTGCCCCAGCCGAACTCCTTGCTGTGGTCGTTGAAGACGAACTTCATCACCGCCTTCACGCTGCCCATGCAGTCGTCGAGCTCGACCTCGGGGAAGCGCACGACATGCAGCTTGCAGGCCTCTTCGGGATTGGCTGCAGCCCACTCGAAGGCCTCCTTGGTAGCGGCCAGGAAGCGCTTCACCAGGTCCGGCTTGTCCTGGATCATCTTGTCGGTCGTGATGAGCGAGGCGGCATAGATCTTGAAGCCGACCTCGACGAAGGGCAGCGGCAGGATCTCCTGCCCGGCCTTAACCGCCGCCTTGTTGATGTAGTAGTAATGGATCGAATAGAACGGCGCCGCGTCGATGTTCTTTGCGATGAGCTGAGCCGCCATCGCGGCCCCGTCCATGTTCGTCCAGATCAGCTTGTTGGGATCGGTGCCTGCCTTCTTGGCGACTTCGGGGAAGTAGAAGCGGTGGCTGTTGCCCGGCGTGATGCCGATCTTCTTGCCTTCCAGCCCCTTGAAGTTGGTGATGCCCGAGCTCTTCAGAACGAACAGCGAGTGCGGCGATTCATTGTAGAGAACGGCGATCGTCTTGACCGGCACGTTGGTCCGGGCCCGCGCCGTCATGACGGCCGCGATATCGGCGACGCCGAAATCCGCCGCGCCGGCAGCCACCTTTGTGACAGTGTCGCCCGAGCCGTAGCCACGCGTGATGGGGATGTCGATGCCGTGCTTGGCGTAGATGCCCTTGCTCCAGGCCCCGTAGTACATCGCGTGCTCGCCCGACGGGATCCAGTCGGTCTGGAACCGGACCTTGTCCTGTGCGAGCGCCGGCCCGCCGAGCAGGAGCGTCAGGGCAAGTGCCGTCAATCCTGTGCGACGGCGAATCGATGATGACTGCATAAGTGCCTCCCCCTGACGTGTCCCACGCAGCAAAGGAAGCAATATCGGTGCCACGTCGGTATCGCTAAGCGAGCCAACCCAGGGTCGCCGCGACCAGGACGGCGTAGCGCGCGGTCTTGCCGATCCCGACCAGCAGGACGAACGGCAGAAGGGGCGTCCGGAGCGCGCCGGCCACAACGGTGAGCGCATCGCCACCGAACGGCAGCCAGGCGAACAGCAGAGACCAGATGCCCCATCGGGCGTACCAGCGCTCGACCCGTTCATAGTCGCGCGGCTTCACGGGGAACCAGGGCCGGTCACGGAACCGCTCGATCAGGCGCCCGAGGATCCAGTTGACCAGCGAGCCGAGCGTGTTCCCTACGGACGCCGCGAGCAGCAGGGTCTGCCAATGCGTCGGTTCGGCCACCAGCAGGCCGACCAATATCAGCTCGGACTGGAATGGAAAGACGGTGGCAGCCAGGAAGGCGGCGGCAAACATGCCGGCGTGGCCGAGGATGAGAGAGCCGGGATCCATCCGCCTTCACTTACAGGAGTGGGCAGCCCTTGGCGCAGCCAATGTGCGGATCGATGGGGAATGGTTTCGGCTTTTGCATGCAACACCTCCGAAAGGGCGGCGTTGATTGCCCACAGCCCACGCGGTTCCCGAAACCAATGGAGGAATACATGAAGAAGACCCTTGCAACCCTGGCGGTGATCGCCGTAACCGGCATCGGCGGGGCCGCCTTCGCCCAGACGATGCAGCCCAGCACCCCGGCCGGCCGTGACATGAATTCCATGCCGGGCCAGACCAGCAACCCGAACACCAACCTCCCCGCCACCTCGTCCAACGCCACGGCGGCGGAAGCCGCAGCCAAGTCGCAACTCGAAGCGAAGGGCTACAACGGCATCAAGTTGCTGACGCGCGACACCGCCGGCAACTGGACCGGAAAAGCGATGCGCAACAACGTCGAGGTCGCCGTGACCCTCGACACCGCGGGCAACGTCCGCGAGCAGTAGGAACCACAGCCTACCGGCCTGCGGATTGGCGGGGCGCCCTACCCTCGTGGGGCGCCCCGTTCGCATGCCTGACGCCTCGGAAGCCGCCGTTTTCGTGGTGCCGTGCCAAGGGTTTAACCGCTACGATGCGGTGGCCTCCCTCAACGGTGAAGAAAGTACCAGCATGCGCACAGTCAAGGACGTCACCTTCGATCTGCTCCGCAAGCTCGGGCTCACGACCGTCGTCGGCAATCCCGGCTCGACGGAAGAGACCTTTCTCAAGAATTTCCCCAGCGACTTCGACTATGTGATGGCCCTTCAGGAGGCGAGCGTCGTCGGCATTGCCGACGGTATTGCCCAGGGCCTCCGCAAGCCGGTCATCGTGAACGTCCATACCGGCGCCGGAATGGGCAATGCGCTCGGCTGCATCGTCACGGCCTACCAGAACAAGACGCCCCTGATCATCACCGCCGGACAGCAGACGCGCGAGATGCTTCTGCTCGAACCCCTGCTCACGAACATCGATGCCGCGAACCTGCCGCGCCCGTGGGTGAAATGGGCGTACGAGCCGGCACGCGCCGAGGATATTCCGGCTGCCTTCATGCGCGCCTATGCGACAGCCATGCAGCAGCCGGCCGGTCCGGTCTTCCTGTCCCTTCCCCTCGACGACTGGGACAAGCCCATGCCGGAGGTCGAGGTGTTCCGCACGATCACCACGCGAATGGGACCTGACCCTGCTCGCGTCGCCGAATTTGCCGAGCGGATCAATGCCGCGAAGTCGCCTGTCATCGTTTACGGATCGGACCTCGCCCGTAGCCAGGCCTGGAACGAGGGCATCCGGTTCGCCGAGACGCTGGGCGTTCCCGTCTGGACGGCGCCCTTCGCCGAACGAACCCCGTTCCCGGAAACTCACCGCCAACATGCCGGCGCCCTGCCCGCGGCCATCGGGCCGCTGGGCCGGAAGTTCGAAGGCCACGATCTGGTGATCGTCATCGGCGCGCCGGTGTTCCGCTACTATCCCTATGTGGGCGGCGACTACGTTCCGAAGGGCACCCACCTTCTGCAGGTGACGGATGATCCCAACATGTCGTCCAAGGCGCCCGTCGGCGACAGCCTGGTGTCCGACGCGCGACTGTTCCTCGAGGCGATCCAGCCACTGATCAAGAAGCGCCCTTCGTCCATAGCCGCGCCGTTGCGCGCGGCTCCCAAGAAGCCCGATATGAATGCGCAGCCTCTGGCGGGCGACGCCATCATGGCCGCCGTGCGCGACGCCTGCCCTGCCGACCATGTGCTCGTCGAGGAAGCGCCCTCCGTCGTGACCGACATGCAGGACCAGTTCCGCATCGACAAGCCCGATTGCTTCTACACCTTCGCCTCCGGCGGCCTCGGCTGGGACATGCCGGCCGCGGTCGGTCTCGCGCTGGCGGAACGCAGCAGCGGGCGCAATCGCCCCGTCATCGCCCTCATGGGCGATGGCTCCTTCCAGTATTCGATCCAGTCGCTCTACACGGCCGTGCAGCAGAAGGCGCACGTCGTCTTCGTCGTCCTGCAGAACCATGAATACGCCATCCTGAAATCCTTCGCGGAGCTCGAGGAGACACCGAACGTGCCAGGCCTCGACCTGCCCGGGATCGACCTCGAAGCGCTGGCGAAGGGCTATGGAGCGCCCGCGAAGCTGGCCAGGACCGGGGCGGAGGTCACGGCCGCCGTCGCCGAAGCGATCGCCCGGCCCGGTGCCAGTGTGGTCGTCGTGCCGCTCACGCGGAAGCGTCACTCCCTGCTTTAAGGGCGGCGAGGCGACCGGCGGCGCGGGATCGGCCATAGGCGAAGTAGATGACCAGGCCGATCGCGATCCAGAGGACCAGTCGCGCCCAGGTCACCGGTGCCAGGCCGACCATCAGACCAAGGCAGGACAGGATGCCGAGCATCGGGACCAGAGGCACCGCCGGCACGCGGAACGGCCGGGCGGCATGCGGCTCCAGCCGACGAAGTCGCACCACGGACGCGCAGACCATCAGGAACGAGAACAGCGTGCCGACACCGACCAGCTCGCTCAGTGTCTCGATCGGCGCCACGGCAGCAATCGCTGCCACGATCACCCCGATCAGGATCTGGCTCAGCCAGGGCGTCTTCAGCCTCGGGTGCACGCGGCTGAACAGCGACGGCATCAGCCCGTCATGTGCCATGGTCGCGAAAATCCGGCCCTGTCCATAGAGCAGCACGAGAATCCCCGTCGTGATCCCGATCATCGCCCCGAGCTCGATCAACGCGGCGAACCAACCGATTCCCATTCGATCGACCGCCAGCCCGACCGGGGCCGCCACGTTCAGCTCAGGGTAAGGCACGACACCGACGAGCACGCCCGCCACCAGAATATAAAGGATCGTCGAGATCGCGAGCGCGCCCAGGATGCCGATGGGCATGTCACGCTGCGGCCGCCTTGCTTCCTGCGCGCAGTTGGAGACG
Organism: uncultured Alphaproteobacteria bacterium; assembly: GCA_903929895.1. Taxonomy (GTDB): domain Bacteria; phylum Pseudomonadota; class Alphaproteobacteria; order Reyranellales; family Reyranellaceae; genus Reyranella. Next base: position 1,090 of record CAIYWM010000330.1, on the reverse strand, counting down.
GCGTCGAAGCCGATATAGGTGAAGAACACGACCGAGGCGCCGTGCAGGACGCCGCTCCAGCCAAAGGTCCCGAAGGTCCCGGTATTCGGTGGCACGAACGGCTGCCAGTTCGCGATAGAGACATGGCCGATCCCGACGCCGATGAATGCCAGGATCACGATCAGCTTGAGCGCGACCATGAAATTGTTGAGGCGCGCCGACTCGCGGGTACCCCGTACCAGCAGGAGCGTCAGAAGCGCCACGATCGCCGCGGCCGGCAGATTGGCGATCGCGGTGGCCGTCGTGCCGTCGGCGAGCTGGACCGCCTGGCCGGTCGAGCTCGACAGCTGGGGTGGGATGGCGAGACCGACGGAGGCCAGCGTGCCGTTGAAGTAGCCCGCCCATCCGACCGCCACCGCGGCCGCACCGATCGAATATTCGAGAATGAGGTTCCAGCCGACCAACCAGGCTGCAAGCTGGCCGAGGCTCGCATAGGTGTAGGTGTAGGTGCTGCCCGATACAGGCATCAGCGCCGCAAGCTCGGCATAGCAGAGCGCCACGAAGACGCAGGCGATGCCGGCCAGCACAAAGGACACGACCACGGCGGGACCGGCATAGAGGGCGGCGGCCGTGCCGGTCAGGACGAAGATGCCGGCGCCGATGATCGCGCCGATGCCCATGAAGACGATGCTGACGGGGCCCAGGACTTTGGGCAGGGGCGTGGCATGGGCCGCCGTCGCCAGGATATCGGAAAGTAGCTTACGCGACGCCGCGCCCTTGATCTTCATTCGTTCCCCCGTTCCCTCTTAGCAAGACCGGGGCGGCCTCCCTATATAAACAGCATGCGCCCACCCCTGCTCACCCTCGTCTTCGTGATGGCCCTTGTCGCCGCGGCGGACACGGCCTTAGGGCAACTCGTGCCCGGATCGATCGGCAATGGCGGTCGCATGCCCGACACCATGTCGCCGGGCGCCTTGCCGCCGCCTCCCGTCGCGCCACCCGCCCCGGTCATGGCGCCGCCGGCGCCCCAGCCAAACACCTATTCGCTACAGCGCGACCGGCTCGAGAACCAAGGCTACAAGGTGCAGCGGCTGGAAGAGAAGAACGATGG
>CAIYWM010000329.1 GCA_903929895.1 uncultured Alphaproteobacteria bacterium | reverse complement strand
CGGTTCGCGTCGGGCCAGCAGGCCTCGCTGTCCGACGACGAGAACGCCAAGCTCTTCAAGCAGTGCAAGGATCTGGGCCTCTGGGCGCTCGACGTTCCCGAGGAAGTCGGCGGCGCCAACCTGCCTTCCGTGGCGCTGGTCGGCGTCAACGAGGAGCTGGGCTACACCTGCGTGCCCTTCACCTTCCCGCCCGACTCGCCCAACCTGCACATGCTGTTGGCGACCGCGAGCCCCGAGCAGCGCAAGAAGTACCTCGAGCCCTACGCCGCCGGCGAGACCAGCTCGGCGATTGCCATCTCCGAGCCCGGTGCCGGCGGCGATCCCGCCGGCATGAAGACCAGGGCGGTCAAGGACGGCAACGACTGGGTGATCAACGGTCGCAAGATCTGGATCAGCCGCATCGCCAAGGCCGATTTCACCATCGCCATGGCGGTGACCGATCCCAACCTCGGCGCCCGCGGCGGCATCACCGCCTTCCTGATCGACAAGGGCACGCCGGGCCTCGTCGTGGCCCGCGCCATCCCGATGCTGGCCGGCCAGCGCACCTACGAAGTCGTGTTCGAGGATTGCCGGGTGCCCGAGACCCAGGTGCTGGGCCGCATCGGCGCGGGCTTCGCGCCCATGCAGATGCGCCTCACGATTCGCCGCCTGCAGATGGGCTCGTGGTGCGTCGGCATGGCCCAGCGCGCGCTCGACATGCTGGTCGAGCATGCCAACCAGCGCGTGACCTTCGGCGAGAAGCTGGCCGACCGCCAGGCCATCCAGTGGTGGGTGGCCGACGCGGCGATGAAGCTGCATGCCTGCCGCCTGATGGTGATGGATGCGGCGGTCAAGCAGGACGAGGGTCGCGACGTGCGCATGGAGGCCTCGATGATCAAGGTCTATGCGACCGAGATGGCAAGCGAGGTGATCGACCATGCCCAGCAGGCGTTCGGCGCCATGGGCGTGACGCAGGAGCTGCCGCTGTCGATCATGGCGCAGAAGGTCCGCACCATGCGGGTCTACGAGGGCCCGTCGGAAGTGCACCGTATGGTGATCGCCCGCCGCATCTTCGGCGGCCGTTGACAGGCAGCGACAGGCAGGCGGATCATTTCCGCCTGTCATTGTCTTGAGGGAGCCGCCGCATGGCCTACACACTCGATACGTTCGTCAAGGACGCGCAGGGCGCCCTCAAGACGCATGAGGGGCCGGCCGGCCGTGAACGGGTTCGCGTGCTGCTGGAGAAGCTGCTGGCCAACCCGTCCTTCGTGGACGAGGCGGTGGGGCCCGCCGCGCCGCTCGGCACGCGCAAGCTCTACGAGGACAAGGACCTCGGCTTCGTCGTGCTGGCGCACTGCAATCCCAAGCCGCACAAGAGCCCGCCGCACGATCACGGCGCCTCGTGGGCTGTCTACGGACAGGCAGTGAAGTACACCGACATGAGCGAGTACAAGCGCGTCGACGGCGGCACGGACGCGGGCTACGCCAAGCTCGAGAAGGTCAAGACCTATCGCCTCGAACCCGGGCATGCCGGCGTCTATGACGTCGGGGCGATCCACGCCATCGACTATCCCGATGGCAGCCGCTTCGTGCGCGTCACCGGGCGCGACCTCGACTACGTGCGCCGTCTCAAGTTCGACATGGCGGCCGGCAAGGCCATCACCATCGAAAGCGCAACGGCCGGCGCGAACTAGCGCGCCTGCGCGCGAGCTTCGGCCTGTCCGCGCCGCCGCGGGCGGTGCGCAGCGCCCCATTCCTCCATCGCATCGAGGATGGGGCCGAGGCTCCAGCCCTTCTTCGTGAATGAATATTCGACGTGCGGCGGCACGGTGTTGAGCACCTTGCGCGACACGATTCCGTCCTCCTCCAGTGCGCGAAGCTGCAAGGTCAGCATGCGCTGCGTGATGCCCGGAACGAGGCGCCGCAGCTCGTTGAAGCGTCGCGGCTGGTCCTTCAGATGATACAGGATCGTCGACTTCCAGCGGCCGCCGATCACTTCGACCGTCGCCGTCACCGGACACCAGGCAGCCTTCGTCTCGGCCATCGCGCGCGCCTCCAAACCCATGACTGATACCTAGTATAAAAAATGTGCGTACTTATGGAAAGCGTACTGGAATGCTAGGTGCGACCTCACAACCTTGGAGGTCGCAATGTTCGTCATCATGGGAGTCACCGGTCAGGTCGGTGGTGCAGCGCTCGAATCCCTGAAGCACCGGGGTGCCGCCTTGCGTGCGGTGTCCCGCGATCCGGCACGCGCGGAGGGGCTGGGTGTCGAGACCGTGCGCGCGGACGCCTCGGACACGGCCAGCCTCGCCGCGGCATTCGAGGGCGCGGAGGCCGCTTTCGTGATGCTGGTCCCGCCGAAGCAGGCCGAAGACGTGCTGGCGGCTTCGCGCGCCGCGGCCCTGTCGATTGCCGCGGCGGTGCGCACGGCACGAGTACCGCATGTCGTGGCACTTTCGTCGGTCGGCGCACATCTCAGCGAGGGCAACGGCATCGTCAGTGTCCTGCATGACTTCGAGGCCGCCCTTGCCGGGGCCGCGCCCTCCCTGGTGTTCCTCCGGCCGGGCGAATTCCTCGAGAACTGGGCGGCCATGGTGCCGGTGGCGCGCGACGCGGGCGTGCTCCCGACGGGCAAGCTCCCCCTCGACAAGCCCAACGAGGCCGTGTCGGCGCTGGATGTCGGCCGCGTCGCGGCGGATCTGATGTTCGAGCCGCGACCGGGCACGCGCATCTTCGATCTGGATGGGCCCGTTCGCTACTCGGCGCTCGATGCGGCGGAGATCCTGTCGCGGCTGCTCGGCAAGCCGGTGACCGCGGTGCCGTCGTCACGCGAGGACTGGGTGGCCGGGCTGGTGGCGGCAGGTCTGGGGGCCGACTATGCCGGAAAACTCGCGGATCTCGACGAGGCGATCAACGCCGGTCGCCTGGACTTTCCGCCGGGCGGCGAGATGCGGCGCGGGACGGTGACGCTCGAGGCCGTGCTGCAGCGTTTGATGGCTGGAGGGTGACCGATCGAGATCGGGGGCTTGAGCCGCATGTCGCGGAAGACGAGGTCGCAGGCGCCATTGCGGTAGGCGCTGCAGCCTCGGCCCGCATCAGATCCAGCGCCGGGTTCGACGCCTGTAGGCGTCGAACTCCGGGCCGAACTTGGTGGCGAGTGCGCGCTCTTCGGGCAAAATCTGGAAGCGCGTGACGTAAAGAGCGAACAGCAGCGGGCCTGCCAGGGCCGCGGCATTCGCCAGATGGGCTGCCCATCCTGCGAGGACGAGGAAGAGGCCGAGATACATCGGATTTCGGGTGAAGCGATAGATTCCGGTCGCGACGAGCGACGAGGTGGCCTCGGGCCTGGTCGGGTTGACGGTCGTTCGGGCACGCCAGAACGACCAGGTGCCGGCCGTGGAAATTGCGATTCCCGCAGCGGCCAACACGATCGAGACCACTCGCCGCTCCGGCAACGCGAAGGAGAGGCCGTCCAGGCCGTAGGCGACCAACCACATGGCAAGGGCTGCGAGCAAAGCGGCGGCGGGCGGCGGAACCTTCAGTTCGAGCTTGTTCACCGTCCAACCCTAGGTTTGGCACAGTGGCCGTGCAAGGGTTCAGCCCTTTCCCGGAGCAACGGCTTGCTCAAGCAAGCTTGGCCGCAGCCTCATCGTTTGCCTGCTGGCGCTTCTGCAGCATGCCGTGGATGCGTTCCTTCAGACGCTGCACGCGCTCGGGCCCGGCCTTCTCGGGGCTGCCGGAATCGAAGGGCGGCTGCGGATCGTATTCGAGCGTGAGCTGGATCGACTTGGCGACTTCTTCGCCGGCCAGTTCGGCCACCAGGGTGAGCCCGAAATCGATGCCGGCCGTGACGCCGCCGCCCGAGATGCGATTGCGGTCGCGCACGACGCGCTCGGCCACCGGAATGGCACCGAAGGCGGGCAGGAACTCGCGTGACGACCAGTGGCAGGCGGACTTGTAGCCCTTGAGGAGGCCGGCGGCGCCGAGCACCAGCGAGCCCGTGCACACCGAGGTGACGTAGCGCGCCCCTTCCGCCTGCTTGCGCAGGAAGGCGAGCGTCTCTTCGTCTGTCATCAGCGCGACCTGTCCACCGCCGCCCGGCACGCAGATCACGTCGAGCTGCGGGCAGTCGGCGAAGGTGGTCGTCGGCACGATCGAGAATCCGGAGTCGGTCCGCACGGGATCGAGCGTCTTCCAGATCATGTGAAGCTTCGCATTGGGCACGCGACACAGGACCTGGGCGGGGCCGGTCGCGTCGAGCTGGGTGACGTCGGGAAAGAGCAGGATGCCGATATGAACCGTGTCTGCCATGGGAATCTCCATTGTTCGCAGGGACACTAGGCGATCGAGCGTCTGGCAGAAATGACAAAGAAAGGCTAATTTCTGCCAATGCCCAAGCCCTACCGCATCGCCATCCTGGCCTATGAAGGCTGCCAGCTCCTCGATGTCACCGGACCCGCCGCCGTGTTCGGCGCGGCCAACGAGGGACGGGACCATCCCATGTACGACGTGGAGATCGTCTCGCCCGACGGCGGCCCGGTCACGTCCAACTGCGGCGTGGCGCTGGTGAGCAGGCGCTTCGGCGGCCAGTACGACACGCTGCTGGTGGCCGGCGGATCGCGCGGGCTCAAGGCCGTGATGGCGCGCGAGGACGTGCGGCGCTGGCTGCTCAGGGTGGCGCCCCGGACACGGCGCTTCGGGTCGGTATGTACCGGCGCCTTCGTGCTGGCGGCCGCCGGATTGCTCGACGGCAGGAGGGTGGCCACGCACTGGGCGAGCTGCCAGCGGCTGGCTGACAAGTTCCCCGCGCTGACCGTGGATGCCGACGCGCTCTATGTCGTCGACGGCAAGGTCTGGACCTCTGCCGGTGTGACGACCGGCATCGACATGGCGCTGGCCCTGGTCGAGGCCGATCTCGGCGCAGCTACGGCCAACCT
>CAIYWM010000328.1 GCA_903929895.1 uncultured Alphaproteobacteria bacterium | reverse complement strand
TGTGGCCCTCGTCCTCGAGGATGCCGGCGATCAGCGTGCAGATATCGCGTTCGTCATCGACGATCAGAATATCGTGGGCCATGTCACTTCAAGCAGCCCGCATGGAACGGCGGGTCATTGTGCGGCTGTCGCCTGCGGTCGAGCCGACGCGATTTCCTTCGCGTCTCGTCGGAATACCAGACTGATGCGCGCGCCGCCACCCTCACGATCCTGCAGCGACAGGAACCCGCCGTGGTCTTCCATGATCTTCTTCACGATCGCGAGACCAAGCCCGGTGCCCTTGCTGCGAGTCGTCATGTAAGGCTCGGTCAGGCGCTCGCGGCCCTCCTTGGGCAATCCCCGGCCATTGTCTTCCACGACGATCCGCACGCCGGCGCCGTCTTCGATCAGCGAGAGGCTGATCTCGCCCTGTGGCAAAGGCATGTTCGCTGTTTCGTCCCTGCCCTCGATCGCCTCGGCCGAGTTCTTCAGGATGTTGGTCAGCACCTGCGCGACCTGGCGCCGGTCGCAGTTGAGCGTGACCGGATGGGTGGGCAGGTTCGCCGTGTAGCGTATGTCGGGATTGCCGTTGCGTTGCAGGAACAGGGCCTGCTGGCACATCTCCTTCGCATCCTCCTCCTTGACCGTCGGACGCGGCATGCGGGCGAAGGAGGAGAACTCGTCGACCATGCGTCCGATGTCGCCGACCTGCCGGATGATGGTGTCGGTACACATCGAGAAGGTTTCGGGATCCTCCTTGATCTGCTTCAGGTAGCGCCGCTTCAGCCGCTCGGCGGAGAGCTGGATCGGCGTCAGCGGGTTCTTGATCTCGTGCGCGATTCGGCGGGCCACGTCGCCCCACGCCGCCATGCGCTGCGCCGACATGAGGTCGGTCACGTCATCGAAGGTGACGACGAAGCCGGCGCCCGTGGCGGCGCTGATCCGAACCAGCAGGATCTGCCGCGCCCCGCGCTGCAGGATCTCGACCTGACCCTGGGTCATCCGCTCCGGCCGCTCCGCCGCCTGTGCGACCAGCGGCCCCAGTTCCGGCATCACCGCGATCAGCGGCCTTCCCAGCACGCCGTCCTCGGGCAGGGCCAGCAGGTCCAGCGCCGAGCGGTTGGAGCGCATCACGATGCCCTCGACGTCGACGCTGAGAATGCCGGCGGAGACGCCCGCGAGGACCGCGTCTGTCAGGCGGCGCCTGGTGTCGAGCTCGGTATTGGCATGCACCAGTTCGCCGCGCTGCTGTTCGATCTGGCTGGCCATGCGGTTGAAGGAGCGCGCGAGCTGACCCAGCTCGTCGTTCGGCGGTCCCTCCTCCACGCGGGCGCTGAGATCGCCGCCGCGCACACGCTCGGCCGCCAGCATCAGGCCGCCGATCGGCTCGGTGAGGCGCGTGGCGAACAGGATGGCGAGCCAGACGGCGGCGAGCAGCATCAGGAAGGCGATGGCGCCGCAGACCACGAAGAGGATGAGCTGGCTGCGTCGCAGCGCCGATTCGATCTGCGAATAGAAGGAGCCAGCGAACTCGATGCTCTTGATGTAGTCGACGACCCTGAGGTCGACGGCGTGGCCGGTCGCCAGGAACAGCGGCTCGCCCACGAAGAGCTGCATCACGAAGTAGGCGCCGGTCGGCGATTCGAT
>CAIYWM010000327.1 GCA_903929895.1 uncultured Alphaproteobacteria bacterium | reverse complement strand
TGCCCGGCGCCAGGATCGCGGCATAGGCAGCACCGATCGTGGGGGCCCGCACGATCAGCCAGCGCCCCATATTGTCGAGATGATAGCCAACGCCGGAGCAAACCCGTTCCCAGGCGCCGGCAACGCTGATCGAACGGCGGGCCGCTCTCATGCCTGAACTTTTTGCCCCCAACTTTGCGACCGTTCGGCTAACGTACCCACCGCCAAGCGTCAAGCGTGCCTGTGTGTTGCCACTTTCTGTCTTTACGGCCGTGCATTGCAGCGACCCTGTTGCCTAAATATAGTGAATGTCCCTCTCAAACGCCGCCGGTGAAATGTTCGCGCCCCTCCCCCGCGCTCTTGTCGTTCTCACGATCATGCTGTTGCCCACTGCGGCGTCCGCCCAAAGGCCGACGACTCAAGGCGCGGCAGCACAAACTGCGCCCGGCCAGGGCTTGCGTGTGGTGGCCCGCGTCAACGACGACGCCATCACCGACTTCGACCTGTCGCAGCGGGTGCTGTTCGCCATCAAGACATCGGGTCTGCAGGACAGTCCGGATTTGCGGCAGCGCATGGCGCCGCAGATGCTGCGGCAGATGATCGACGAACGCCTGCAGGTCCAGGATTCCAAGAAGCTCGGCGTGAAGCCGTCGGAAGCCGAGATTCAGAACCGCTATACCGAGATCGAGCGCGCCGCCGGCCTGGGCCGTGGCCAGTTCCGGCAGTACCTGCAGAGCGTCGGCATCAGCCCGGACATCGCCTCACAGCAGATCGAGGCTCAAATCGCCTGGGCCAAGATCATACGCCGTAAGGTCCGCTCCCAGGTCGACGTCTCCGAGGCGGAGATCGACGATGCGATGAGCCGCATGCGTTCGAACGTCGGCAAGACCGAAACCCGCGTCGCCGAGATTTTCGTGCCGGTCGACCGCGCCGATTCGGTGGACGAAGGGAAGCGAAGCGCCGACCGCATCATGGAGCAGTTGCGGCGCGGTGCCCCCTTTGCGGCCGTCGCGCAGCAATTCTCGCAGGGCGCCTCCGCGTCAGCCGGCGGCGATCTTGGCTGGGTCCTGCCGGGCGCCCTCGATCCCTCGCTCGATGCGGCGATCGAGAGGGTGCAGCCACGGACGTTCTCCGAACCGGTCCGCTCGGGATCCGGATGGCACATCCTCTATGTCGTCGATCGTCGCCCCTTCGCCGCGGCACGGCCCGACGACGTGAAGCTCAACTTGGTCCAGATGACCCTCGCACTGCCTTCCAACGCATCACCGGACGAGACCAGCCGGGCGACCACCGAGGCCCAGAAGGCGATGTCCGGCGTCCGCCAATGCTCCGACCTTCACGCCCAGTCCCGCCAGATCAAAGGCAGCACGTCGGGTGACCTGAACGGTGTCAGGGTCGGGGATCTCGCGGCAAACGCGCAGATGTACGAGCAGTTGCCGCGCCTCCCCATCGGCGGCACGGCCGGCCCGTTCCGCGTCGCTGAGGGACTTCAGGTCGTCGCGCTTTGCAGCAAGTCCGGCG
>CAIYWM010000326.1 GCA_903929895.1 uncultured Alphaproteobacteria bacterium | reverse complement strand
GCGAGAAAGCCTCCGGCTGGCACATGCGCAACGTCCACCTGCCGGCGCGCGTGAAGGAGGAGCATTCCGAGACCGCCTACATGACGCGCGAGGCGATGCGCTTCATCGACGAGATGGGCGACAAGCCCTGGTGCCTGCATCTCAGCTACGTGAAGCCGCACTGGCCCTACATGGCGCCGGCGCCCTATCACAACATGTACGGCGCGGCCGACATGCTGCCGCTGAACCGCGACGAGCAGGAGAGGGCGAACGAGCATCCCGTGCTGGCCGCCTATCGCGAGATGGAGGAATCGGTTTCCTTCAGCCGGCCCGAGGCGCCAGGCATCGTGCGGCCGGCCTATATGGGCCTGATCCGCCAGCTCGACGACTGGCTGGGCCGCCTGTTCGCGCACATGGAGCGTGCCGGCCGGCTCGACGATACGCTGATCATCTTCACCGCCGACCACGGCGACTTCCTGGGCGACCACTGGCTGGGCGAAAAGGAGATGTTCTACGAGGAGGCGCAGCGCGTGCCCTTCATCGTGGTCGATCCCGATCCCGAGGCCGACCTGACACGCGGCACGGTCGATGAGCGTTTCGTCGAGGCGATCGACGTCGTGCCGACCATCCTCGAAACGCTCGGCCTGCCGCCACAGGATCATCTGCTCGAAGGCCGTTCGCTGCTGCCGCTGCTGCGCAAGATCCATCTCGACACCTGGCGCGACGCGGTCTTCTCGGAACTCGACTATTCCTTCCGCGAGGCGCGCACGATCCTCGGCCGCAAGCCCGACGAATGCCGCGCCATCATGGTGCGCACCGACCGCTGGAAATACGTCTGGTGGCAGGGCTACCGGCCCATGCTGTTCGATCTCGCCAACGACCCGAAGGAGCGGCGCGATCTCGGCGCCGACCTGACCTATGCGCCAATCTTCCGCGAGATGGAGGACCGGCTGAACGCGTGGGCCAAGGCGCGCAAGAGCCGCGTCACGGTCGACGACGCCTATGTCGCGGCGCGCACGGCCAGGCATCGCCAGCACGGCATCTTCTTCGGCCAGTGGTAAAATGAGTGGTGACATGAGCACAAACCCCTACATCCTCCACGGCTTCGGCCCCTCGCCCTATTCGGTGAAGATGCGCGCCCTCCTGCGCTATCGCCGGCTGCCCTTTATCTGGAAGGCCGTGGGCTGGCCGCGCGACGTCGCGGTCGCGGCGGGCCTGCCGCCGGTGATCCCGGCGCTGACGTTCCCCGACGGCACGGTGATGAACGATTCGACGCCGCTCGCTCATGCGCTGGAACGCGCCCATCCTGGCCAGCGCTCGATCATTCCAGGTGATCCGGCGCACGCCTATCTCAGCGACCTGCTGGAGGATTTCGGCGACGAGTGGGTCACCAAGATGATGTTCCACTATCGCTGGTTCTATGCGCCCGACCGCGCGTTCGCCCAGGATTGGGTGATCACCTCGCGCAATCCGCAGATGCCCGAGGCCGAGCGGCGCGAGGCGATGCAGACCTTCAACGACCGCCAGGTGGGCCGCATGGCGATGGTCGGCTGCACCGAGGGCAACCGCCCGATCATCGAGGACAGCTATCGCTTCATCCTCGACACGCTCGATGCCCACGTCCGCAAGATCGAGTTCCTGTTCGGCTCGCGCCCGTCGCTGGCCGATTTCGGCCTGTTCGGCCAGCTGCAGATCCTGTCGGTCGATCCGACGCCGATGATGGAGATGCGGGAGCGGGCGCCCGACGTCTATTGCTGGCTGCTGCGGCTCGACGATGCGTCGGGCGTCGAGGGTGATTGGCTGGCGGCCGATGCACCCTTGCCGGAGGGCGTGACCGCCCTGCTGAAGCACTGCGCGGAGACCTACCTGCCGTTCCTGGCCGCGAACCGCGCGGCGCTCGAAAGCGGCGCACCCTCGGTCGATCTCGACCTTCTCGGCCGGCCGTGGAGCCAGGCGCCCTTCCGCTATCAGGCGAAGTGCTACGACGCGTTGCGCAAGAAGCTGGCCGCGTCGCCGGCCGACGTGCGCCGGCGGCTCGATCCCGTGCTCGAAGCGACAGGCTGCCTGCGTTGGCTCGAATGACGCCTCGTCTTGGGCCGAATGGCCGATGTCGTAGTGGTGCAGTAAGCCTCTGTCCTTGATTTCAGCGGCGGGGAGAGACGTCGCGACGACCGCGACCGAGGAGACTGTCGACGGCAAGGATGGCCTCAAGATCTACCTGCGCTCGTCGACGCCCGACGGCGCGCTCCGCACGGTCGTCTTCTTCTGTGCCGTCTTCGCCCTCGACCTGCATCTGCCCTAGAAGCGGAGCCGCGCTGCGAACGGTTTCCGGCGAGACTCTTTCGGCAGCCTCACCTGCATTGTTAGGATACGCCATCTTGTCGAGTCCCGATGGCCAGCGGTGTGGGTGAGATGAACACAAGGTTTCCGGCAATACTTCTCGCTGCGTCGGCGATGGTGGCTCTTGCGGCACCGCTTTCCGTGTCGGCTCAACCCTCGCCCGCATCATCGCAAGATTCGGCGCGACCGCCGGCGGCTCAAGCTTCTGGCACACTGCCTGGTCAACCACTGTTGCCGATTCAGACACCGGGGCAGGTGGGTGCCGGTGTTTCACCTGCCGCGGCCACCGCTCCCCAGTCGCCGGAGCCGACTCTCGCGCTCATCAAGAAGCGCGGCCAGGTCCTGTGTGGTGTCAATGGTGAGTTGCCCGGCTTCTCCGTCGTCGACACGCAGGGGCGGTGGTCGGGCTTCGACGTCGATTTCTGCCGCTCGATCGCGGCCGCGACCCTGGGCGACGCCAGCAAGGTGAAGTTCGTCGCCGCGACCGCGACCGACCGGTTCGACTTGCTGAAGAGCGGGCAGATCGACCTTCTGGTGCGCAATACCACGATCACCCTGCGTCGCAGCACCGGGGACACCGGTGTGCGCTACGCCGCCGTGACTTACATCGACGGCCAGGGCTTCGTGGTGTCCAAGCGATCTGGCATCAAGAACCTCGTCCAACTCGACAAGGCGCGCATCTGCATGACGCGCGACACGACTTATCAGGAGAATACGCTCGACTGGTTCGCCGGCCTCGGCCTGTCGGTGAAGCTCATCCTGTTCGACAGGACCGAAGCAACCTTCGAGGCGTTCGTGACCGGGGCGTGCGAGGCGGTCACCCAGCAGTCGACCGGTCTCGCCACGGCTATCGTCGACACCGGCAAGGCCGACGACTATCTCATGCTGCCCGAGATCATCTCGAAGGAGCCGCAGGGCCCATACGTGCGGGCGGGTGACGACGAGTGGATCGATATCGTGCGCTGGACGCACAATGCGCGCCTTGAAGCTGAGGAGCTCGGCATCACGTCGCAGAACGTCGAAAGCTTCCGCAACACGCGATTGCTGGCCGCTCGCCGGCTGCTCGGCCTCGACACCGGCAACGGCCAGTCGCTCGGCCTCGACGAGCAATGGGCCTACCGAATCATCGCGCAGGTCGGCAATTACGGCGAAAGCTACGAACGCTACTTCGGGGCCGAGTCCGCGTTGAAGTTTTCTCGCGGCGTCAATGCGCTTTGGACCAGGGGTGGCGTGTTGTATCCGCTGCCTATGCAGTGAGGCTCAGAACTCCATCGGGTTGCGGAAGTGCGCCTTGAAGATGCGGTCGCGGTGTTCGACCAGGATCGGGTCGAGCGCCGCCACGATCCGCGGGTCGCTGGCGGTGAAGGCCGGGCGTGAGGATTCCCGGATCGGGCACTGCGCGGCGGGCAGCGGCAGGATCATGCTCATGATCGACGTCCAGTAGATGTCGACGCAGCTCAGCCCTTCGCCCACGAAGTAGGACACGCCGCGTGCCTGCTGCGCACGAAGCTGCGTCGCGAGCCCGTGCAGGGTGGCGGCGATGCGCGCACCCGCCGCCTCTGCGTCGTCGGCATCGAAGCCGTATTTGTCGATCAGCGGCGCCATGCGTGCGCCCACACCGGCCTTCGTGGCCATCGAGAACATCTGCAGGCGGCGGTTCCAGGCGATGCCGCCTTCGCCCAGGATCGCGTGGCCGAGGCCGATCGCCAGCGCGCGGGGCAGCGGATCGGCGGGGAGAAGGGCGGGTGTCGGCGCGAGGCGCTCGGCCAGCAACAGGATGTCGAGCCAGCGGTTGAGCGGCGGGCCGTCGCGCCAGGCGACGACGGGTCCGCTGTTCTGGCCCGACCAGGCCACGATCTCCTCATTGGCCGCGCCGACATCGAGCGGAGCGGCGACATAGTCCAGTCCCTTGATCTCGAGGATCGTCTTGGCGGCCTGGCTCCAGGGGCTTGGCACGCCGCGCACCAGCACGATGCGCAGTCCGTCGTGGCCGATGATCTCGGCGGGAGTCCTGTAAGCGAGCATGGCGTCTCCTTCGGCCGCAATCTTTGTGGTGGCAAGAGGGCAAAGCCAACGATCATTTCGATGGCTTGAGACGAGAATTTCTCACACCGTCATTCACGCTTCTTTGAACGAAACTCCATTCACGCGCACACGCAGAGCGCGTAAGCCGTTCAGCCCGTTCGGAAACCGCAGGAACATGTCATCAGCCCTCACCCAGGATGGCGCCGTCTCGCGCCTGCGACTCCGGCTCCAGGAAGAAGAGCATAACGGCCTCGCCTTCGCGTTCCGCTTCCGGCTGATCGCGCTCGGCATCGTCGCGGTCTGGCTGCTGTTCGCCGCCGGCCCGGCGCGCGTGGGGATCGGCGTCGGCGCCTGCGTGACGATGATGGCGTCGGCCTGGATCGTCTATGCGCTGCGCGGCTCGTCCCACGCGCGGGCGGTTCAGCTCGCCGTCACCGTGCTCGACGTGACGGTGATCACGATCGGCACGCTCGTGCCGATTCCCGGCGCGCCCGACAACGGCCTGTGGCTCGAGCAGGTGTTCGGCCGTCGTTCGCTGTTCCTCTACCTGGTCATCTATCTCACCGCGAGCGCCCTCAGCTATTCGGTGCGCACCGTGATCCTGACCGGCGCGGCCTCGCTGGTGGCGCTGACCGGCAGCTTCGTCTGGACCGCGCTCGACCAGGCCCGCGCCTACGGCATCGATCTCGCGGGCGCGGCCGACCTCTGGCCGGTGGCACGGGGCATCTTCGCGCGGCTGATCGGTCCCGGTTTCGTGACGCCTGAGGCCTTCCTCATCCAGCAGCTCATCTTTATGACGCTATGCACCGGCTTCATCGCCATCGCGGTGTGGCGGGCCCGCGCCCATCTCGGCCGTACTCTTTCGGCGGAGGGAGAGCGCAACAATCTCGCGCGCTACTTTTCGCCCAACCTCGTCGATCGCCTGGCCGGCGCCGAGAACGATTTCGAGGCCGGCCGCGAGAGCAAGGCCACCGTGCTGTTCGTCGACGTCGTGGGCTTCACGCGCCTGATGGAAGGACAGCCGCCGCAGCAGACCATCAATTTCCTGCGCGTCTTCCATCAGCGCATGGCCGAGTGCATCTTCGCCCACGGCGGCACGCTCGACAAATTCATCGGCGACGGCGTCATGGCGACCTTCGGCACGCCGGACGCGCAGCCCGACGACGAGACCCGCGCGCTGCGCTGTGCCCTCGGCATGGTGCGGTCGGTCGAGGCCTGGAATCGCGGCCGCCGCACGCGCGGCCTGCCGGCGGTGCGCATCGCCGTGGGCGTACATGTCGGGCCGGTGCTGATGGGCGCCATCGGCAGTCCCAACCGCCTTGAATACAGCGCCGTCGGCGACACGGTGAACGTGGCGAGCCGACTGGAGCATCTTGCGCGGGCACACGATGCGTCCATCGTCGCCAGCGCCGAGACGCTGGCCGCCGCCGTCAACTCGGGCGGCTTCGCTGTGGCCGACAGCAAGTACTTTCGTCCTGTCGGCGCGGTTCAGGTGCCCGGTCGCGGCGAGCCGGTCGAAGTCTTCGTGGTGCCGATTTCCAACGTGACGGCCCGCTGAGCGACGTCGCGGGCCGCAGCGCGAGCCGGTGATGCCGGTTCGCGTGACGCCCCCCGGACCGGCTGTTAGCGTCCGCGCCACAAACAAGAAATGTCATCCGGAGGATCAATGTTCGAGTTCAAGACCAGTCGCCGCGCCCTGCTGGCCGGCGCCGCCGCCACCCTCGCCGCGCCGGGCCTCGTCCGCGCCCAGGACGCTTTCCCCAACAAGCAGATCAAGTTCATCGTGCCCTATACGCCAGCAGGCGCGACCGACAACATCTCGCGCATCGTAATGGCCAAGGTGTCCGATATTCTCGGCCAGCAGGTTCTGATCGACAACAAGGCGGGTGGCGGCGGCACCATCGGCACCGACGCGATCGCCAAGGCAGCCCCCGACGGCTACACGATCGGCCTCGTCACCATCTCCATGTTCTGCATGGCGCCGGCGCTCTACGCCAAGCTGCCCTACGATTCGGCCAAGGATTTCTCGCCGATGGCCGGCATGTCGGTGTGGCCGAACATGCTGGTGGTCCATCCCAGCGTGCCCGCGAAGACGGTGCCGGAGCTGATCGCCCTGCTGAAGGCCAATCCCGGCAAGTACAACATGGCCTCGTCCGGTTCAGGCACGACGATCCATCTGGCCGGCGAGATGTTCAAGCAGCTCACCGGTACCGACATGCTCCACGTTCCCTACAAGGGCAGCGCCGGGGCGATACAGGACCTCCTCGCCGGCAACGTGCACATCATGTTCGACAACATGCCGAGCTGCTGGCCGCATGTGCAGGCGGGCAAGCTGCGGGCGCTCGGCGTCACCAGCCGGACGCGCAACAAGGCGGCGCCCGACGTGCCGGCGATCATCGAATTCGTGCCGAACTATGTGGTTGAGGTCTGGATGGGCTTCGGCGGGCCGGCCGGCGTGCCGCAGCCGATCGTCGACAAGCTGGCCGCCGTCGGCACCAAGGCGCTCGAGGATCCCGACGTGAAGGCGAAATTGGCGGCCCTCGGGAGCGATCCCTGGCCGATGCCGCCGAAGGGGCTGCAGGACCGTATCGTGAGCGAGATCGCGGTCTGGGCGCCCATCGTCAAGGCGAGCGGCGCCAAGGTGGACGGCTGAGACCGGCCCCACCGGGCATCGAGCCGTCGCGCCGTCCTCCGTTGTAGAGGACGGCCGTCGCGGCATTGTTGTTTCTGCTGGCCGTTCCGGCGGCTCGTCGCCGACTACGGCGCGCGGCTCGTCGTGCTCTACTTTTCCGGCGAAACCTGGCGCGGCGATCTCACCGGCTGGCGCGAGACGATGGTGCCGTTGCTCTGCGCCTCCGGTGTTCCCGTCCTCGACGTCAACGCGCTGCACCGGCCGCCGCAGCCGGTCGACCGCTTCTACATGCAGGACGACGGCCACCCTACGGAGCTGCTGAACCGCACGATTGCTGCGGCGCAGGTCGAGGATTTCGGGCGTGGCGCGGTGCAACGCAGCGGTCTTCGCTGCGGCCCGTGATGCCCGGCCCGTGCGGGTTCTCCGATAGGCGGATCAAGAAGGTTCGGACTCCACGACCGAACACCTGTACAAGGAGCAATGAGCAACGAAGCATTTGGCAAGCACATGGTGTGGACGGTGGACCCGCGCACCCACTCTGAAATCGGCATCGGCTATTCGAGCCTGGTGGAAGCCCAGGCGGAGGCGGTCAAACTGGAACAGGTGGGCTACAAGATCCTTCGGATCAGCCCGATGACGCTGCCCAAGCCCAATTCCTGACGAGCGCCCCCGCTGGGTTGTCCCCGCTTTGGATGAGGTCGGCGCTACGACCTGGGGCATTCGTGACCAGCGCGGCGACCTGGCCGCGGGGCTCTTGCTGGCCCCGCCTGCCCGCTACTGGAACTCGTACTTGTCGATCAGCCAGGGCTCGTGCTCGGCGTCGTCGATCCATTCCTTCATCGCGGGATGGGTGAGCAGTGCCTTGCAATAGGCGTCGGCGTCATTATCGAGCGTGACGTTGTAGGTCTTGAAGCGGGTTGCCACGGGCGCAAACATCGCATCGGCCGCGCCGAAGGCACCGAACAGGAATCCCTCGTCCTTCTGGAAGGCGCCGGAGAAGCGCTTGCGGCAGTCGCGCCACAGGAAGGTGATGCGCTCGATGTCGGTGCGCACGCCCGGCGTCATGCCCTTGCCGGAATAGGAGGCGCGGATGTTCATCGGCATGTTGTCGCGCAGGTCGACAAAGCTCGAGTGCATTTCTGCCGAGATCGAACGGGCATGGGCCCGCGCGGCGGCCGAAGGCGGCCACAGGCCGGCCTCGGGCTTCAGGTCGTTCAGGTACTCGGCGATGGCGAGCGAGTCCCATACCGCGAGGCCACGATGCAGCAAAACCGGCACGCGCCCCGACGGGGAATGCTTGCGGATCGCCGCCTGCGTCTCCGGCCTGTCGAGCGGTACGACAATCTCGTCGAACTCGATGCCGGCGATCCTGGCCATCAGCCAGCCGCGCATCGACCACGACGAGTAGTTCTTGTTGCCGATCACGACGGTGAATTCGGCCATACATGCCCTCCTTGCCAGCCATCGAGTT
Organism: uncultured Alphaproteobacteria bacterium; assembly: GCA_903929895.1. Taxonomy (GTDB): domain Bacteria; phylum Pseudomonadota; class Alphaproteobacteria; order Reyranellales; family Reyranellaceae; genus Reyranella. The sequence continues at coordinate 877 of CAIYWM010000326.1, read as the reverse complement.
TGGCCGGCAATGTTAACCGTTCTTCATGAATAATGTGAGCATGGCCATGTCGCTGCCGTTCGTCGACCGTTCTTCTTCCTCCTTGCCCGTGCAGTTTGTGGGTCAATCGCAGTGGGGTGCCTGGCTGAAGGCGCAGTCCGCGACGCGGCGCGCCTGGATCGAATCACTCGGCATCGCGGGATCGCCGGGAGATGTGGCCGTGTTGCCGGGCGATGACGGCAAGGCGTCCGGTGCAGTGCATGTGATTCCAAACGCGCCGACCCTGTGGGACTTCGGTGCGCTCGCATCGAAACTGCCGGTCGCGACGTGGCGTCTGGAAGGCGAGACCGCACCGGTTTCCATGACCGACGTCGCGGTGGCGATCGGGCTCGGCGCCTGGAAATTCGAGCGCTACCGCGCGACCAAGAGCAAGTCGGGACCGCGCTTCGTGTGGCCCGCCGATGCCGACAGGAAGCGCGCGACGGCCACCATCGAGGCGATCTCGATGGCGCGGGACCTGATCACCACGCCGTCGTCCGACATGGGCCCGGCCGAGCTGGCCGCCGCGGCGCAGGGCCTCGCCAAGGCGCACAAGGCCAGGGTGAAGGTGATCGTGGGCGACGATCTCCTGAAGCAGAACTATCCGACGATCCATGCAGTCGGTCGCGCCTCGACGCGCGCGCCGCGGCTCATCGATCTCACCTGGGGCAAGGCGAGCCATCCGAAGGTGACGCTGGTCGGCAAGGGCGTGTGCTTCGACACCGGCGGCCTCGATCTCAAGCCCGCCGCGGGCATGCTGATGATGAAGAAGGACATGGGCGGCGCCGCGACCGTGCTCGCGGTGGCGTCGATGATCATGGCGACCGGCCAGCCGGTGCGGCTGCGCGTGCTGGTACCG
>CAIYWM010000325.1 GCA_903929895.1 uncultured Alphaproteobacteria bacterium | reverse complement strand
TCGGCAAGCACGAGGCTCACGCGCTGGTCGAAAAGGCGCTGGCCAAGGGCGGGTCCTTCGTCGAGGCGCTGGGCCGGCTCGAAACGGAACTGGCCGACGAAGCGGCGCTGCTCGGCTACTCCCCGAAGTTCGTTGATCGGCTGCTGGCGGACCTGAAGCGGAAGTGATTGTCGGGCCGTGCGGCCCACTCTGGCACGGGAGTCGCATGCCCAAGGCAGGCATTTCCCCGTCAGGAGGCGACCATGAAGCTCTCGCGCCGTTCGTTGCTCGCTGGAACGACAGTGCTTTCCCTGCCCCGTGTCGCCTGGGCGCAGGAGAAGGTCGTTCGCTACGGCATCCCGATGACCGACATCCCGCTGACCACGGGCCAGCCGGATCGCGGCGCCAATGCCTATCAATACACCGGCCTCACCCTCTACGATCCGTTGATCGCCTGGGAACTCGACGTGTCGGACCGCCCGGGCAAGATGATCCCCGGCCTCGCGACCGAGTGGAAGGTGAGCGAAGCCGACAAGACCTTGTGGACCTTCAAGCTGCGCGACGGCGTGAAGTTCCATGACGGATCGGCCTTCGATGCCGATGCGGTGATCTGGAATTTCGAGAAGATCTTCAACAAGGATGCGGCGCAGTTCGACCAGCGCCAGGCCGCCCAGGTACGGCCCCGCCTGCCGAGCATGGTCAGTTATCGCAAGACCGGTCCGATGGAAGTCGAGATCAAGACCAAGTCCGTCGATTCCCTGTTTCCCTATCAGCTGCTGTGGTTTCTCGTCTCGAGCCCGGCCCAGTGGGAGAAGGTCGGTCGCGACTGGGCCAAGTTCGCCTCGACTCCGTCGGGGACGGGGCCGTTCAAGCTCGCCCGGCTGGTGCCGCGCGAGCGGGCCGAGCTGGTGAAGAACGAGGAGTACTGGAACCCCAAGCGCATGCCCAAGGTCGACCGGATCGTCCTGATCTGTGCCCCGGAGGATTCTGGACGCAGCGCTGCGCTGATCTCTGGCGCCTTCGACATGATCGATGCGCCGGGCCCCGACATCATCGACCGCCTTAAGCAGAGCGGGGCGCGCATCAGCACCAATGTCACGCCGCATGTCTTCAATTATCATCCCTCGCTGGTCGAAGGCTCGCCCTGGACGGACATCAGGGTGCGCAAGGCGGCCAACCTTGCGATCGACCGCGACGCGATCGTCAAGTTGCTCAACGGGCTGGTGCAGCCCGCCTCTGGCGAGGTCGACAGGACGAGCCCCTGGTTCGGCAAACCCACCTTCGAGATCAAGTACGCGCCGGACGCGGCGCGCAAGCTGATGGCCGAGGCGGGCTACAGCAAGGCCAATCCGATGAAGGCCAGGATCACCATCCAGGCCGGCGGCACCAACCAGATGGTGAACGAGGCGATCCAGGAGATGATGAAGGAGAGCTTCATCGCCATCGACTTCAAGCCCGTCGAACTCGAAGCGCTGATGACCGGCTGGCGCAGCGGCGCCAAGGCCGAGATGAACAAGGATGTCACAGCGACCAACGTCTCCCACGTCACGTCCGATCCCTTCTATGCGGTGAACCGCTTCTTCGCCTCGGACCAGGTGGCGCCGGTCGGCGTGAACTGGAGCAGCTACAAGAATCCCGAGGTCGACCGGCTGGTGGTCGAGCTGCAGAACACGTTCGATACCGACAAGCAGGATGCTCTGACCGGGCAGATCCACGCCAGGGTGGTGGACGATGCAGCGATGATCTGGATCTATCACGACAGGGCACCGCGCGCCCTGTCCTCGCGGATCAAGTCCTACACGCAGGCCCAGAGCTGGTTCCAGGACCTGACGCTTGTGGCGATGTAGAGCGCCTTGTCATCGCGGGCGGGGTAACCCCCGCCCTGAAGCGCAGCGAAGGATCTCACGCTGGCAACGGAGTCCATTGGTCGATCCGTCAGGTCCTTCGCTTCGCTCAGGACGACATGGAGGGGCGATCTCGTTTCGCGGTCCCTAAACGTACTCGACCTTCAGGATCTCGATCTCTTCCTCGCCGGCGGGCGTGTTCATCCGCACGGCATCGCCCTCGTGGGCCCGCATCACGGCGCGGGCGACGGGCGAGATCCAGCTCACATGGCCACGGCCCGGGTCGACTTCGTCGACGCCGACGATCTTGACCGTGCGCTCCTCGTCCTTGGAATTGACGTAGGTGACGGTGGCGCCGAAGAACACCTGGTCTGTTTTCGGGCGCCTGGCCGGATCGACGACCTCGGAGCGCTTCAGGCGCTTGCTGAGGAAGCGGATGCGGCGATCGATCTCGCGCAGGCGCTTCTTGCCGTAGAGGTAGTCGCCGTTCTCCGAGCGGTCGCCATTCGCGGCCGCCCACGACACGACCTGCACGACCTCGGGGCGCTCCTTGCGCATGAGGGTCATCAGCTCCTCGCGCATGCGCTCGAAGCCCTGCGGGGTCATGTAGTTCTTGGCGCCGGGAGGAAGTCCGCCGACATCGTCGGGCAGGTCGTCCTCGTCGCCGTCGTCGCTTTCCTTGGTGAAGGCCTTGCTCATTTCGATCCTTAATCTATCAAGTCGGGGCCGATGACCACCAGTCTCTCCCCCCGCATGCAGCGCGCCTCTGGCGAAAGCCGGGTCACCTTTGACCTGCGCGATGGCAAGACACGCCTGGACGACCTCTATCAACGCGACCCCTGCCGGGTTTTGTTCCCGAAATCCGAGCCGGGCGAGCCGCCGCAGGCCGTCATGATCACCACCTCGGGCGGCGTGACGGGCGGGGATGCCCTGAAGATGTCGGTCGAGATCGGCCCTGGCGCCGAAGCGGTGGCGACCACGCAGGCGGCCGAGAAGATCTACCGGGCCTCGCGCGGAAGTGCTCCCTGCACGATCGACGTCGACGTGCGGGTCGCCGAGGGCGCGACGCTCGAGTGGCTACCCCAGGAGACCATCGTGTTCGAGGGCGCCCAGTTGAAGCGTCGGACGGTGGCGGAAGTGGTCGAGGGCGGCTCGCTTCTCGCCTGCGAGATGGTGGTCCTTGGCCGCGGCGCTTCGGGTGAGCGCTTCACGTCCGGCCTTCTTCTGGACGCCTGGTCGGTGCGCCGTCCCAGTCGTCTCGTCTGGACCGACACCTTGCGGGTCGAGGGCGAGACGCCGGACGGCGCCGGTTTCGGCACGGCCAATGCGCTCGCGACGGTGATCGGCGTATGGGATGCGCCGCAGCCGCAATTCGAGAAGGCCCGCACCCTGCTCGAAGCTGCAGACGAAGTGCGTGCGGGCGTTACGGTCGTGAACGGCATCCTGGTCGCGCGCCTGCTGGGCGAAGCGACGGCGGTTCGCCACGCGACTATCCGGTTTCTCACCGAGTTTCGCGGCCGCCGGCTGCCGCGCGTTTGGCATGTTTGATGCAGACTCGCTCGCGCTATAGTCGGGGCCAACCGGCCGGGGGAAACGAATGAATTTGACGCCGCGCGAAAAGGACAAGCTGCTCGTGGCCATGGCCGCAATCGTGGCGCGCCGACGGCTGGAGCGTGGCGTGAAGCTCAACTATCCCGAGGCCGTGGCGCTGATCACCGATTTCGTCGTCGAGGGCGCGCGCGACGGGCGCTCCGTGGCCGACCTGATGCGCGACGGGGCGCACGTGATCTCGCGGGCCCAGGTCATGGACGGGATTGCCGACATGCTGGCCGAAATCCAGGTCGAGGCGACCTTTCCTGACGGCACCAAGCTCGTCACCGTCCACGCACCCATTCGCTGAGGAGAGACGCCATGATCCCGGGTGAAATCCTCCCCAGCGACGGTGAGCTCGAGCTCAACAAGGGCCGCAACCCGATCACCATCGAGGTCGCCAATACCGGCGACCGGCCCATCCAGGTCGGCAGCCACTATCATTTCTTCGAGACCAACGACGCGCTCAAGTTTGACCGCAAGCGCACGAAGGGCATGCGCCTCGACATCGCCGCCGGCACCGCCGTGCGCTTCGAGCCCGGCCAGTCGCGCACCGTGCGGCTGACCCCCTATATGGGCGGCCGCGAGAGCCACGGTTTCCAGGGCAAGGTGAGCGGCAAGCTGGGGCCCGTCGCCAAGGTCGGTCCGTCCAACGAAGGGCCGACCCGCATCTCGCGCTCGGCCTATGTCCACATGTTCGGTCCGACCGTCGGCGACAAGGTCCGGCTGGCCGACACCGAACTCTTCATCGAGGTCGAGAAGGACCACACGATCTACGGCGAGGAAGTGAAGTTCGGCGGCGGCAAGGTGATCCGCGACGGCATGGGCCAGAGCCAGCGCACGCGTGCCCAGGGCGCCGTCGACACCGTCATCACCAATGCCCTGATCGTCGATCACTGGGGCATCGTGAAGGCCGATATCGGCCTCAAGGGCGGGGCGATCGTCGCGATCGGCAAGGCGGGCAACCCCGACGTCCAGCCGGGTGTCGACATCATCATAGGTCCCGGCACCGAGGCGATCGCGGCCGAGGGCAAGATCATCACCGCGGGCGGCATCGACTGCCACATCCATTTCATCTGTCCGCAGCAGATCGACGACGCGCTCTACAGCGGCGTCACGACCATGCTGGGCGGCGGCACCGGACCGGCGCATGGCACGCTCGCCACGACGGTCACGCCGGGGCCCTGGCACATGGGCCGCATGCTGCAGGCCGCCGAGGGGCTGCCGATGAACCTCGGCTTCTTCGGCAAGGGCAACACCAGCAAGCCAGCTGGCCTCAAGGAGCAGATCGAGGGCGGCGCCTGCGGCCTCAAGCTGCACGAGGACTGGGGCACCACCCCGGCCGCCATCGACAATTGCCTGAGCGTCGCCGATCGCTACGACGTCCAGGTCGCGATCCACACCGACACGCTGAACGAATCGGGCTTCGTCGAGACGACACGCGCGGCCTTCAAGGGCCGCACCATCGCGACCTTCCACACGGAAGGCGCCGGCGGCGGCCATGCGCCGGACATCCTCCGCTTGGCCGGCGAGAAGAACGTGCTGCCCAGTTCGACCAATCCGACGATGCCCTACACGGTGAACACCGTGGACGAGCATCTCGACATGCTGATGGTGTGCCATCCTCTCGACTCGGCCATCCCCGAGGACGTGGCCTTCGCGGAGAGCCGCATCCGCAAGGAAACTATCGCGGCGGAAGACATTCTCCACGACATCGGCGCCTTTTCCATGATGTCGTCGGACAGCCAGGCCATGGGCCGGGTCGGCGAGGTCGTGATCCGGACCTGGCAGACCGCCGACAAGATGAAGAAGCAGCGCGGTCGCCTGAAGGAAGAGAAGGGCGACAACGACAATTTCCGCGTCAAGCGCTACGTCGCCAAGTACACGATCAATCCCGCGATCACCCACGGCATCGCCAAGCATGTCGGTTCGGTCGAAGTCGGCAAGCGCGCCGATCTCGTGATGTGGTCGCCGGCCTTCTTCGGCGCCAAGCCCGACATGGTGCTGATCGGCGGTTCGATCATCGCCGCTCCAATGGGCGATCCCAACGCCTCGATCCCGACGCCGCAGCCGGTCCACTACCGGCCGATGTTCGGTGCCTTCGGCCGCAGCCTGGTGACCAGTCCGGTGCTGTTCGTCTCGCAGGCGGCAATCACCAAGGGCGTCGCCAAGAAGTGGGGTCTCACCCGCTCGCTGCTGCCGGTGAAGGGCACGCGCAAGATCGGCAAGAAGCACATGGTGCACAATTCAACCTGCCCGAAGATCGACGTCGATCCCGAGACCTACGAGGTGCGGGCCGACGGCGAGCTCCTGACCTGCGAACCCGCCACGTCGCTGCCGATGGCGCAACGCTACTTTCTGTTCTGACCATGAAACGCGCCATCGAAGTGGTGCGCGCCGGTCTCTGGCCGGCGTCCGAGCGCACCGACACCGTCACCCTGCTGTTCGACGACCGTTACCGGCGCCGCCTGCGCATGCTGGGAGACGACGGGCTCGACTTCCTGCTCGACCTGGTCGAACCCGTGGTGCTGCACACCGGCGACGGGCTGAAGCTGGAGGAGGGCGGCTTTGTCGAGGTGAAGGCCGCCGACGAGGATCTCGTCGAGGTGCGTGGACGTGACGCGGCCTCCTTCGCGCGGCTCGCCTGGCATCTCGGCAATCGTCACCTGCCCACGCAGATCGACGCCGAACGCATCCTGATCCGCGACGATCATGTCATCGTCGACATGCTGAAGGGCCTCGGCGCTGAGGTGCGCAAGGTCCGCGCGCCCTTCGACCCCGAAGGCGGCGCCTATGGGCAGCACAATCACGACACCGGGCATCGCCACGGTGAACTGCATGCGGAGCGTCATGGCTAGCGACCCGCTATACCGCTTGCTCGCCTGGCTTTCGCCGTCCTATCCGGTCGGCGCCTTCAGCTACAGCCACGGCGTCGAAACCGCGGTGGAAGAGGGTCTGATCAAGGATCGCGCCTCGCTGGTGGCCTGGCTCGACAGCGTGCTGAGACACGGCACCGGCTGCGTCGACGGTGCCCTGTTCGCGGCGAGTTGGCGCGCGGCGACGGTCGGCAACTGGGCTACGTTCGATGCCGTTGCCGAGTGCGCCACCGCCTGGCGCGGCACCTCCGAGATGGCACTGGAATCGCGCCAGCAGGGCGGATCCTTCCTCTCCATCACGCGCACGGCCTGGCCGCATGCCGCCCTAGATGAGGTGCATCGGCGCCTCGACGGCGAACTGGCCCTGCCGGTCGCCGTGGCGCTCGCGGCCGCGGTCCACGGCATCGCGCTTGAACAGGCGCTGGCGGGCTATCTCCACGCCTTCACGGCCAACCTGATCTCCGCTGCCTTGCGCGCCGTGCCGCTCGGCCAGACCGACGGCCAGCTCGCCCTGGCCGCGCTCGAGGCCTCGGTCAACGATACGACCCGGACCGCCATCGCGGTCGACTCCCTGGACGAAGTCGGAACGGCGACACCGCTGCTCGACTGGTGTTCGCTCCGTCACGAAACGCAATACACACGGCTCTTCCGCTCATGACCGCCCTGATGGCTCTCCTCCTGACGATCGGCGTCGGCGCCATCGCCGTGATCCATGTGATGTGGGGCCTGGGCAGCCACTGGCCGGAAGCCAGCGAGGAAGCGCTCGCGCGGAGCGTCGTCGGAGACGGGCGCCGCCGTATGCCGCCTTCCTGGCAGTGCTTCCTCGTGGCGCTGGTCCTTGCCGTCATGGCGCTGTGGCCCTGGTACGTGCTGGGTCGTGTCGCAGAGCCGACCGTGCTGGCCGGCACTTACATGATCGCCGGCATCTTCGTGGCGCGTGGAATCGCGGGTTTCAGCCATCGATGGAAGGCGCATTTCACGGTCGAGCCGTTTGCCACGCGCAACCGGCGGTACTATTCGCCTTACTGCCTGTTACTCGGCGTGGGATACATTGCCCTGGTGGCTGGAGAAATGGACAAATGAGCCTGCGTGGTCCGCTGAGAGTGGGGGTCGGCGGCCCCGTCGGATCCGGCAAGACGGCCCTCGTGGAGCGCCTGTGCAAGCGTATGCGCGACGCCTACGACATCGCGGTCGTCACCAACGACATCTACACCAAGGAAGACGCCGAGTTCCTCACGCGCGCCGGCGCCCTGGCGCCCGAGCGCATCGTCGGCGTCGAGACCGGCGGCTGCCCGCATACGGCGATCCGCTAGGATGCCTCGATCAACATGGCGGCCGTGACCGACATCGTCCGCAAGTGGCCCGACTTGGAAGTCATCTTCGTGGAATCCGGTGGCGACAACCTCGCCGCGACCTTCTCGCCCGAGCTGGCCGACCTCACGATCTACGTGATCGATGTTTCGGCCGGTGAGAAGATCCCGCGCAAGGGTGGGCCCGGCATCACCCGGTCCGACCTGCTGGTCATCAACAAGATCGATCTCGCGCCGCTGGTCGGCGCCAGTCTCGAAGTGATGGACCGCGACGCCCGCCGGATGCGCGGACAGCGGCCTTTCATTTTCTCCAATCTCAAGGAGAATAAGGGCCTGGAAGACATAGCGGCCTTCATCGTGCGGCAGGGCGGTCTGCCGTCGCGGCTGAACTAGATACAGGAGCATTCAATGACGATTCGGACGATCCGCCTGGCGGCTTTGCTTGTTCTGGTGGCAAGCCCCGCGCTGGCCCACTCGGGACACGAGACTTCGGGATTCACCCATCCGTTTACCGGGATCGATCACCTGCTGGCGATGATCGGCGTCGGTGTCTGGGCCTCGCTGCTGTCGGTCAAGCGCCCGGCAGCCGCCTATCTGGTGCCGGCTTCCTTCATCGCAATGATGCTTGTCGGGGCAGCTGCCGGATTCGCGGGCATTAAATTGCCTCTGGCGGAGGCGGCAATCGTCGCGTCGGTCCTCGTGCTGGGCGCGCTCATCGTAGCTGCCGTGCGGCTTCCGTCTGCGGCCGCTATGGCGGTGGTCGGGCTTTTTGCAGTGTTTCACGGCTACGCTCACGCCATCGAGGCGCCGACGAGTGGGACGGGCCTCTACATCATGGGCTTCGTTGCCGCGACGGCATTGCTCCACGCCGCCGGCCTCGGACTCGGCTGGGTTGCGCGGCGCGCCGTCGGCGACCTGGGATTGCGTGCCCTGGGCGGCGCCGTCATGGCCGGGGGCGCCCTCGTCCTGATCGCCCACTAATCCTTGTCCCAACGGCGTCGGGCGGGATTGGCACGCTTTTCGCTTCCCTTGATTTCCGGCGGGGAGAAACCGTCGAAGATCAAGGAGAGCGGGATGAAATTGGGAACACTCATGCGGACGGGCCTCGTTGCCGCCGGCCTGGTGGCCAGCGCGGCGACCAGCGCGTTCGCGCAGGCGGGGGATACGATCAAGGTCGGCATCCTCCATTCGCTGTCGGGAACGATGGCAATCAGCGAGACGACCTTGAAGGACGTCGTGCTGATGATGGTCGAAGAGCAGAACAAGAAGGGCGGCCTGCTGGGCAAGAAGCTGGAGCCCGTGGTGGTCGACCCGGCGTCGAACTGGCCGCTGTTCGCCGAGAAGGCGCGCGAGCTGCTGCAGAAGGAAAAGGTCGCCGTGGTGTTCGGCTGCTGGACGTCCGTCAGCCGCAAGTCGGTGCTGCCGGTGTTCGAGGAGCTGAACGGCATCCTCTTCTACCCGGTCCAGTACGAGGGCCAGGAGAGCCAGCGTAACGTGTTCTACACCGGCGCCGCCCCGAACCAGCAGGCGATCCCGGCCGTCGACTACCTGATGAGCAAGGACGGCGGCGACGTGAAGCGCTGGGTCCTGGCCGGTACCGACTACGTCTATCCGCGCACGACCAACAAGATCCTCGAAGCGTACCTCCTCCAGAAGGGCGTTCCGAAGGAAGACATCATGATCAACTACACGCCGTTCGGTCATTCCGACTGGCAGTCGATCGTGGCCGATATCAAGAAGTTCGGCTCGGCCGGCAAGAAGACCGCCGTCGTGTCGACCATCAACGGCGACGCCAACGTTCCGTTCTACAAGGAACTCGGCAACCAGGGCATCAAGGCCAAGGACATCCCGGTCGTGGCGTTCTCGGTCGGCGAAGAAGAGCTGGCCGGCATCGACACCAAGCCGCTGGTCGGCCATCTGGCGGCCTGGAACTACTTCCAGTCGGTCAAGGATCCGGCCAACGCGGAGTTCATCAAGACCTGGCAGGCCTTCACCAAGAACCCGAAGCGCGTGACCAACGATCCGATGGAAGCTTCCGTGATCGGCTTCAGGATGTGGGTCGAAGCGGTCAAGAAGGCCGGCACGACCGACCCCGACAAGGTGATCGACGCGCTCATCGGCATCAAGGTCCCGAACCTGACGGGTGGGATTTCCGAGATGCTGCCGAATCATCACATCACCAAGCCGGTGCTGATCGGCGAGATCGAGGGCAATGGCCAGTTCGACGTGGTGTGGAAGACTCCCGGCCTCGTCCCGGGTGCCGCGTGGTCGCCGATCCTCGACGACTCCAAGAACCTGAAGGCCGATTGGACGAAGCCCGTGAACTGCGGAAACTTCGACACCGTCGCCAACAAGTGCATCGGCAAGGCGGCCAAGTAGCGGTCGCGTAGGACTCATAGGACGGGGCGACTTGCGGGTCGCCCCGTTTCCATCTCCGGGATCAAGTCACAGCAAATGTTTTTCCTTCGACCGGCTTCGGTCCTGCTCTCGGTATTGGCGTCGCTGGCGCTGGTCGGAGCGGCCCTCGCGGCCGACCTCGCCACCCTCGTCGGCAATCTCACCTCCGGCGGCCTGAGCGAGCGCGAGGCGGCGATCACCGCGCTGGCTGCGTCGGGCGACGAGCGTGCCGTGCCGATCCTCGAGGCCCTTGGTGCCGGGCAGCTCTATGCCCGCACGTCCGACAAGCTCGTGGTCATCGGCAAGACCGATGGTAACAAGCTGGCGCTGACCGAAGCGGTGTCCGGCAAGCCGGCCGGCAATGCCGTCGAAGCCGATCTCGAACGGGTGCGCGTCAACAACCGTCTGCGCGGCACGATCGAGGCGGCGGTCGGCTCGCTCACTTTGATGAGCCCCAATGCCAGGGTCCGGCTCAACGCCGCCGATGCCCTCTTCAAGCGCCGCGATGCCACCGCACTGGCGGCTCTGGACCAGGCGCTCGCCGCCGAGAAGGATCCGCGCATCAAGCGTGCCATGAGCGAGGCGCGAGCCGCCATCGTCCTCGCGACGCCTGATTCTCCGCCGGCTCAGAAGCTCGCCGCCATCGCCGTGGTCCGCGATCGCGCCGACCGCGATTCGCTCGGCATCCTCAAGACCGTCGCCGCCGCCTCTGATGGCGAGGTCAAGACGGCCGCCACGGCAGGCGCCGATTCGGTCGAGCAGACGCTCGCCGCCTGGCAGATGGCCCAGAACGTCTGGTACGGCATTTCGCTCGGCTCCGTGCTGCTGCTGGCCGCCATCGGGCTCGCCATCACCTTCGGCACCATGGGCGTCATCAACATGGCGCATGGCGAGATGGTCATGCTGGGCGCCTACACGACCTTCGTCGTCCAGGAAGTCATCCGCACGTCGGCGCCGCACCTGTTCGACGTTTCGCTCGTGATCGCCCTGCCGCTCGCCTTCCTCGTTTCGGGCGCGATCGGCATCCTGATCGAGCGGACCATCATCCGCTTCCTCTACGGCCGGCCGCTCGACACGCTGCTCGCGACCTGGGGATTGTCGCTCGTGCTACAGCAGGCGGTGCGCTCGATCTTCGGTTCGTCCAACCGCGAGGTCGGGGCGCCGTCGTGGATGTCCGGCACCTTCCAGCTCGGCCAGCTCAACATCACCTATGGCCGGCTCTGGATCGTGGTGTTCGCGCTGGTCGTCTTCGTCGCGCTGATCCTCCTCCTGCGCAAGACGCCGCTCGGCCTCTACATGCGCGCCGTGACGCAGAACCGCCCGATGGCGGCGGCGGTCGGCATTCGCACGCCGCGGGTCGATGCGCTGACCTTCGGTCTCGGCTCGGGCATCGCCGGCCTCGCCGGCGTGGCGCTGAGCCAGATCGACAATGTCAGTCCCAACCTGGGCCAGGGCTACATCATCGACTCCTTCATGGTCGTGGTGTTCGGCGGCGTCGGAAACCTGTTCGGCACGCTGATCGGTGCGCTCACGCTCGGCGTGGTGAACAAGTTCCTTGAACCTTATGCCGGCGCCGTGCTGGGCAAGATCCTGGTTCTGGTCTTCATCATCATGTTCATCCAGCGACGCCCCCGCGGCCTGTTCGCGCTGAAGGGGCGGTCCGTCGAATGATTACGCGCTTTCTCTGGCAGGGCATGGACCGCAACCTGCGTCTCTGCGTCCTCCTGGTCCTGGCCGTCGGCATCGCCCTGCCGCTGGCCAACCTGATCCTGTCCGCGACGAACCCGGCGCACGTGCCGTCGTGGGTGCTGCAGCTCTTCGGCAAGTATCTCTGCTATGCGCTGCTCGCGCTGGCGGTCGATCTGGTCTGGGGCTTTTGCGGCATCCTCTCGCTGGGCCACGGCGCGTTCTTCGCTCTCGGCGGCTACTGCATGGGCATGTATCTCATGCGCCAGATCGGCACCCGCGGCGTCTACGGCAATCCGATCCTGCCCGACTTCATGGTGTTCCTGAACTACAAGGAACTTCCCTGGTTTTGGCATGGCTTCGACCATTTCTGGTTCGCGGCCATCATGGTGGTGTTGGTGCCCAGTGTGCTGGCCTTCGCACTCGGCTGGTTCGCCTTCCGCAGCCGCGTGACCGGAGTCTATCTGTCGATCATCACCCAGGCGATGACCTTCGCCCTGATGCTGGCCTTCTTCCGCAACGACATGGGCCTGGGCGGCAACAACGGCCTGACCGATTTCAAGGACATCCTGGGCTACTCGGTCCAGGCCAGCGAGACCCGCGCTGCGCTGTTCTTCGCCTCAGCCGTCGCGCTCGCCCTCGGCCTCATCATCTCGGCCGCGGTCGTCAGCTCGCGCTTCGGCAAGGCGCTGACGGCGGTGCGCGACGCCGAAAGCCGCATGCGCTTCCTCGGCTATCGGGTCGAGGGCTTCAAGCTCTTCGTTTTCGTGTTGTCGGCCGCGATGGCGGGCGTCGCGGGCGCCCTTTACGTACCGCAGGTCGGCATCATCAATCCCGGCGAGTTCGCGCCGGGCAATTCCATCGAGGCCGTTTTGTGGGTGGCGGTGGGCGGCCGCGGTACGCTGGTCGGCCCGATCATCGGCGCCGTCCTGGTGAACTTCGGCAAGACCTGGCTGACCGGTGCCCTGCCGGAAGTCTGGCTGTTCGCGCTGGGCGCGCTCTTCATCGTCGTCACGCTGCTGCTGCCCAAGGGCATCGTGGGCCTGTGGGGCCAGATGAAGACCCGGTCCCAGAACCGTAAGGCGAGGGCGCCGGCATGAACGCCCCGACCATGAGAAGCACATCCGCGCTGCTCTACCTGAGCGGCGTCACCGTCTCCTTCGACGGCTTCAGGGCGCTGAACAACCTGTCGCTGCTGATCGAGCCCGGCGAGATGCGCGCCATCATCGGCCCCAACGGCGCCGGCAAGACCACCATGATGGACGTCGTCACCGGCAAGACGCGGCCCGACACCGGCGAGGTCGTGTTCGACGGCCAGGCCGATCTCACCAAGCTCGACGAGGCCAGCATCGCCACGCTTGGCATTGGCCGGAAGTTCCAGAAACCCACCGTGTTCGAGAGCCACACGGTGCGCGACAATCTCCTGCTGGCGCTGGCCGGCCTGCGCAGCTGGTACAAGCTGCTGCTCGCCACGCCCACGCGGGAGGAGAACCAGCGTCTCGACGAGATCCTGTCGATCATCCGCATGGAAGCGCAGCAGCACATGCTGGCCGCCCGTCTCAGCCACGGCCAGAAGCAGTGGCTGGAGATCGGCATGCTGCTGGCCCAGGATCCCAAGCTGCTGCTGGTCGACGAGCCGGTGGCGGGCATGACCGACGTCGAGACCGAGACGACCGCGCAGGTGCTGCGGGAGATCAACAAGACGCACTCGGTCGTGGTGGTCGAGCACGACATGAGCTTCGTACGCGCGCTCGGCGTCAAGGTGACGGTGCTGCACGAGGGCTCGATGCTGGCCGAGGGGACCCTCGACCAGGTGAGCGCCGATCCGCGCGTCGTCGAAGTGTATCTCGGGCGATGACGATGCTTTCAGTCCAGAACGTCAATCTCTACTACGGCGCGGCCCAGGCGCTGCGTGGCGTGTCGCTGTCGGCCACGATCGGCCGCGTGACCTGCCTGCTGGGCCGCAACGGCGTCGGCAAGACCAGCCTGCTGCGCGCCATCTCCGGCATGCAGTCGATCGCCTCGGGGACCATCCAGGTCGATGGCCAGGAAGTTTCGAAGCTGCCGCCCTACGAGCGGGCGCGTCGCGGCGTGGCGCTGGTGCCGCAGGGCCGCGAGATCTTCCCGTTGCTGAGGGTCAAGGAAAATCTCGAGACCGGTTTTGCGCCGGTCAGCCGCGAGCACAAGAAGGTGCCGGACGAGGTGTTCGAGCTCTTCCCGGTGTTGCAGTCGATGCTGAAGCGCCGCGGCGGCGACCTCTCCGGCGGCCAGCAGCAGCAGCTGGCGATCGGCCGGGCGCTCACCATGCGGCCCAAGCTCCTGCTGCTCGACGAGCCGACCGAAGGCATCCAGCCGTCGGTCATCAAGGATATCGGCCGCGCCATCGTCTACCTGCGCCAGCGCGGCGACATGGCGATCGTGCTGGTCGAGCAGTATCTCGACTTCGCCCACGAACTCGCCGACGACTTCGCCGTCATGGACCGCGGCGAAGTCGTGCTCTCGGGCACGCGCGAGACGTTCGATGTCGAGGCCGTGCGCAAGCACATGACGGTGTGAGGAAAACTCCGTCGTCTCGACCGCAGCCCCGAAGGGGCGAAGTGGAGAGACCTTTTCTCCACGATTTGACGACTTTTGGTGGAGAGTAGGTCTCTCCACTCCTCGCTACGCGCTCCGGTCGAGACGACGGGAACTTAACCCGCCGTCTGCGCGCCACGCACCAGCCGGCCTGGGCGTTCGCCGGTCAGCTCGTCGTTCTGCAGTGTCTCCACCCCGGCATTGAATGTGTGCCGGTAGCCCGAGGCGCGCTGGATCAGGCGGCGGCCGCCGGTCGGCAGGTCGTAGGCCACCTCGGGACGCTTCAGGCTGAGGGCGTCGAAGTCGATCACGTTGATGTCGGCCTTGTGGCCGGGCGCCAGCAGGCCACGGTCCATCAGCCCGTAGGCCTCGGCCGTGCCGCGCGTCTGCTTGGCGATCAGGAATTCGAGGTCGAGCTTCGGTCCGCGCGTGCGGTCGCGGCCCCACAGGGTCAGCAAGGAGGTCGGCGAGGAGGCGTCGCAGATCACGCCGACATGGGCGCCGCCATCGGCGATGCCCAGCACCGACGCCGGATCGGTGATCATCTCGTGCACCACGTCGAGGCTGCCATAGGCATAGTTCTCGAACGGCAGCATCAGCAGGCCCTTGCCGCCGCGCGACATCATTTCGTCGAACGCCACCGCCTGCGGCGTGCGACCGGTGCGCGCCGCGATCGCTGCGATCGAATCCTTGATGTCGGGCTCATAGTCGGGTCGCTCGCCGATCGGGAACATCCGGTCGAACGCCTGGGCCATGAAGGCGCGCGGGTTGGGCTCCTGCTGCGTCTCCGTGAGCGCCTTGCGCAGCTCTGAGTCGGCGACGAGGCGCTGGTAGCGCTCCTCGGGCGAGAGCTTGCGCATGTCGAGCCAGGCGCGATGGCCCGCGAACGGATGCGCCGTCGTCTCGAGGCCCATGATGACGCCGATCGGCCGGGAGCCGACCTGCGCGTTGGCCACGCGGCCGGTCCGGCGCACGGCGTTGATCTGGTCGAGCGTCTCGCGCCACAGCCTGGGCTGGGCGTCGACCTGGACCAGCAGGCAGGAGAGGGGACGGCCCGCGAGCCTGGCCGCCGCGTCGAGCGCCTCGAATTCGCCGGGACCGAAGTCCGAATTGACCTGCAGGACACCTCGACCGGCGCGCTTTATGCCCTGGGCGATGCCCAGAAGCTCCGCCTCGCGGGCGCTGAGCGAGGGCGTGAACCGGCCGTCGCGCGCCTTGTGCTTGGTGGTGCGCGAGGTGGTGAAGCCCATGGCGCCGGCATGCAGCGCCTCCTCGGTGAGGCGGGCCATTTCCTCGATCTCGCGTTCGGTCGGCACCTCGGCATGCTCGGCGCCGCGATCACCCATCACGTAGAAGCGCAGCGCGCCGTGCGGCAGCTGGGCGGCCACGTCGACCGCGCGGTCCATCGAGGCCAGCGCGTCGAGATAGTCGGGGAAGGACTCCCAGTTGAACTTCACGCCTTCGCTGAGGACGGTGCCCGGAATGTCCTCGACGCCTTCCATCAGGTTGATCAGGTAGCCCGAGGCGCCCGGCCGCACCGGCGCGAAGCCGACGCCGCAATTGCCGAACACCGTCGTGGTTACACCGTGCCAGGAGGAAGGGGTGACGAACGGATCCCAGGTCGCCTGGCCGTCATAGTGGGTGTGGATGTCGACGAAGCCCGGGGCAACGATCAGCCCCTCGGCGTCGACCTCGCGCTTGCCGGCCCCGAGGCCTGGACCAACGGCGGCGATCCGGCCGTCCTGCACTGCAACATCGGCGACGCGGCGCGGGGCGCCGGAGCCATCGATCACGGTTCCGTTTCGGATGACGAGGTCAAACATGGCAGGAAGGATAGGCCCTGAGGGTCGGCCCGGTCTATGTTCGATCCTCGAACAGCCACCTCGTCCGGGGGACCGACCTTTGCAGAAACCGCTTCTCTTTTCGCCACTCCAGATGCGCGGTGTCACCGCGCCCAATCGTTGTGTGGTCTCGCCCATGGTCCAGTTCCGCGCGACGGACGGGCTGGTGAACGACTTCCACCTCGTCCATCTCGGCAAGTTCGCGCTGGGCAGGTTCGGCACCGTGTTCACCGAGAACTGCGCCGTGGAACCGCGCGGTCGCGTCACCCAGGGCGATCTCGGCCTGTGGGACGACGGCCAGATCGCGAGCCACAAGCGGCTGACCGATTTCATCCGCGGCGAGGGCGTGTTGTCGGCGACCCAGATCACCCATTCGGGTCGCAAGGGCTCGACGCCGCGCACCTTCGACAAGCGCGGCCAGTTCGGACCGGAAGGTGCCGGCTGGAAGAAGTGGGAAGTGGTCGGCCCGACCGACCTCGCGGCGGCCGAAGGCTGGCTCAAGCCGCGCGCTCTCTCGGTCGAGGAGATCGAGGAGCTGGTGCAGAAGTTCGCGGCCGCCGCGAAGCGTGCCGATGCTGCGGGCTACGACGTGCTCGAGGTGCATGGGGCGCACGGCTACCTGCTGGCGCAGTTCCTCTCGCCGATCAGCAACACGCGCAACGATCAGTATGGCGGCGACCGCGCCGGCCGCATGCGCTTCCCGCTCGACGTGGCGCGCGCCGTGCGCCAAGCATGGCCGGAGAACAAGCCGCTGTTCGTGCGTGTCTCCGCCGTTGATGGCGGTGGCGGCTGGGACGTCGACGACACGGTGGCCTTCGCGCAGGAACTGAAGGCGATCGGTGTCGACGTAATCGACTGCTCCTCCGGTGGCATCGCCGGTGCGGCCACGGCCGCCGGGGTGAAGCGCGGCCTCGGTTTCCAGGTGCCGTTCGCGTCGGCCGTGAAGAAGCAGGCGGGCATCGCGACGATGGCCGTCGGCCTGATCCTCGACGGGCCGCAGGCCGAGGCGATCCTGCAGTCGGGCGACGCCGACCTGATCGCGATCGGCCGGCAGGCACTCTACGAACCCTTCTGGGCGCTGCACGCCGCACAGGCTCTGGGCTGCGACCCAGACTTCGACCTGTGGACGCCGGAATACGGCTGGTGGCTGGAGAAGCGCGAGCACACGCTCGGCCGGAAGTAAGAAGACAGACAATAAATACGGGAAACGTTCATGACAGGTATTCTGGCGGGCCTCCGCATCGTCGAGGGCTCGGCGTTCATCGCCGCGCCATTGGGAGGCATGACGCTGGCCCAGATGGGCGCCGACGTGATCCGCTTCGACGACATCAAGGGCGGCCTCGACAATGAGCGCTGGCCGGTCACCGAGGACGGCCGCTCGATCTACTGGGCCGGCCTCAACAAGGGCAAACGCTCGATCGCCGTCGACCTGCGCAATCCCCGGGGCCGCGAACTGCTCACGGCGCTGATCACCGCGCCGGGCGAGGGCGCGGGCATCTTCACCACCAACATGCCGGCGCGCGGCTGGCTCGCCTACGAGGAGCTGGCGAAGAAGCGTGCCGACCTGATCGCGCTCAACATCATCGGTGCGCGCGACGGTTCGGCCCACGTCGATTACACGGTGAACGCCATTACCGGCTTTCCCATGGTCACGGGCCCGGTCGGACATGAAGGGCCGGTGAATGCGGTCTGTCCGCCGTGGGATCTCGCCGCCGCCTATGCCGGTGCCCTGTCGCTGCTGGCGGCCGAGCGTCACCGCCGCATGACGGGCGAGGGGCAGAAGATCGTGCTGCCGCTGCAGGACATGGCGCTCGCGACCACATCGGCGCTGGGCTACATCGGCGAAGCGGTCGTGAACGATGTCGATCGCCCGCGGTTCGGCAACGAGATCTTCGGTACCTTCGGTCGCGACTTCCGCACGAAGGATGGCCGCTTCGTGATGATCTGCATCTTCTCGGACCGCCATGTCGATGCGCTGGCCGCCGCTGGCGGGTTCGCCGACGCCTTCAGGAAAATCGAGGTCGAGACGGGGGTCGATCTCAAGAGCGATGCCGGCCGCTGGGACGCCCGCCAGCAGCTCATCGCCGTGATCGAGCCGTGGGTCGCCGCTCACGACGCGGCGGAGATCTCGGCCGCCCTGAAGAAGGCCGGAGCGCTCTGGGCGCCCTACCAGACGTTCCGCGAGCTGGCGGCCGACAGGGCGAACGTGCTCGACAACCCGATGTTCACGATCCTCGATCAGCCGGGCATCGGAAGCTATCCGGTCGCCGCCTCGCCGATGCAGTTCGGCGCGGTGCCGCGCCAGCCGCCGCAGCCGGCACCCGTCCTGGGGCAGCATACGGACGAGATCCTGTCCGGTATCCTGGGCCTGCCCGGGCACGAGATCGCCCGGTTGCACGACGACAAGGTCATCGGTGGCCCCAGATAGGATCCTCATCGCCGGCGGCGGCATCGGCGGACTGGCGACGGCGCTGGCGCTCGCCCAGAAGGGCATCGCCTCGCAGGTGCTGGAGAAAGCGAGCCGGCTGGGCGAGATCGGCGCCGGCATCCAGCTGGGGCCCAACGCCTTCCACTGCTTCGACCGGCTCGGCGTCGGCGAGGCGGCGCGCGGCATGGCGGTCTATATCGACCAGTTGCGGCTGATGGATGCGCTGGCCGACGGCGAGATCTGCCACATCGACCTCGGTGACAGGTTCCGCGCCCGCTTCGGCAATCCCTACGCCGTCGTCCACCGCGGCGATCTTCATGGCGTGCTGCTGAAGGGGTGCGAGGAGCATCCCCTGATCGAACTGCGCACCAGCGCCGAAGTCACCGGCTATGACCAGGATGGCACGTCGGTCGCCGCCCGGCTGCGCAACGGCGAGACGGTCAGGGGCCGCGCCCTGATCGGCGCCGACGGGCTGTGGTCGAACGTGCGCACACAGGTGACCAATGACGGTCCGCCGCGCGTCTCGGGACATACGACCTACCGCTCGGTGATTCCGACCGACCAGATGCCGGAGGATCTGCGCTGGAACGCCGCGACCCTGTGGGCCGGGCCGAAGTGCCACATCGTCCACTATCCGCTATCGGGGTGGAAGCTCTTCAACCTCGTCGTGACCTATCACAACCACGCGCCCGAGCCCGTCGCCGGCAGGCCGGTCGATACGGAAGAGGTCCGCAAGGGCTTCACGCATGTCTGCGAACGGGCACAGAACATCATAGGCCGTGGCCGGAACTGGCACATGTGGGTTCTCTGTGACCGCGATCCGGTCGACCGCTGGGTCGATGGGCGGGTGGCCCTGCTGGGAGACGCTGCACACCCTATGCTGCAGTACATGTCACAGGGAGGCTGCATGGCGATGGAGGACGCCGTCTGCCTCGCCGATTCGCTGTGCCGCAGCGAGTCCATCGAGGCCGGTCTCGTCACCTATCGCGACCGCCGCGTCCTGCGCACGGCGAGAACACAGCTTATGTCACGCGCTATGGGCGATCACGTCTATCATCCGGCAGGCCTGCACGCGGCATTGCGCAACGCCATGATGGGCGCCCGGACGCAGGACCAGTGGCTCGATGCGCTCGATTGGCTTTACGGCGGCAACGGCCTCGGCTAGGGCTGCAGCTTCGTAGGGTGGGTCAGCGGAGTTTCAGGGATGCGCCACGTCTTCTTCGTCCTCGCCTTGCTGTGCACCGCACTGAGCGCGGGCATCTTCTATTCCTTCTCGACCATCGTCATGCCGGGTCTCGACCTCGGCGGTGCCATGTCCGCCGTGAACTCGATGCATGGCATCAACATCGTCGTGCGCAGCCCGATCTTCGCCGTCGTCTTCTTCGGCGCCCTCATCCTGCCGCTCCTGGCGGCGCTGGGCGCCCGTTCGGCCGGCCACCGCAGCGCGGCGCGCCTCGCCGGCCTTGCAGCGCTGATCCATGCGGCCGCGGTGATAGGCGTCACCCTGCAGGTCAACGTGCCGTTGAACGAGACGCTGGCCACCGTGGCGGGTGCCGACGCCAATGCGGCGAGCTACTGGAAGGACTTCTACGTTCCGTGGGCGCTGTGGAACCACGTCCGTACGCTCGGCGCGATCCTGGCGTTTCTCTGCCTGCTCGGCGCCTGGGCGGTCGACCTGACGTCGGCCGGCCGTCGGTCCTACGGTCTGCGCTGATCGCGGACCGTCACCCCGAGGGATGTCAGATGATGACGTCCTCATGCATCGCGGCCATCAGGCCTGGATTGTCGCGATAGTCGACGTGCACGCCGACCAGCACCGGACCTTCCATTGCCATCGCCTTGCGCAGCACCGGACCGATCTCGTCGGCGTCCTTGATCATCAGGCCCTGCGCGCCCATCGACTCGGCGAACTTCACCAGGTCCACCGGGCCGAAATGGACGCCTGAATCCCGGCCGTAGGCGGCAACCTGCTGGATGCCGACCATGTTGTAGCTGCCGTCGATCCAGACGAGATGCACGAAGTTGCACTTGAGGCGCACTGCCGTCTCGAGTTCGACGGCGGAGAACAGGAAGCCGCCATCGCCCGACACCGACAGAACCTTGCGGCCGGGCTCGGCGAGGCAGGCCGCGATTCCCCAGGGCAGGGCGACGCCCAATGTCTGCTGTCCGTTGCTGATCAGGATCTGGCGCGGCCGGTGGCTGATGAGATGCCGCGCCATCCAGATATGGAACGATCCCATGTCGGAGCAGAGGGTCACATCCTCGTCGATCAGCTTCTGCAGCTCGTGCACCAGCCGCAGCGGATGGACCGGGGAGCCGGTACGTTTGGCCGCCTCTGCGGCCACCGTTGCGCGCTCGCGCTGGATCTCGGCCAGCAGCTCCGATTGCGTCGGGCGATCCTTCGGCCGCAGCAGTGCCGAGAGGGCGCGAAGGGTGGCGGCGCTGTCGCCCATCAGCTCGATGTCCGGCCGGTAACATTGGTCGTAGTCGGCCGGGATGCAATCGATGTGGATCAGCTTGCGCGTGCGTCCGGCATTCCAGAGCGCGGGGTCGTATTCCACGGGATCGAACCCCACGGTGATCACGACGTCGGCCTCGTCGAGCAGACGGTCGGCCGGCTGGTTGTGGAACAGGCCGACCCGTCCGCCGAAACAGTCGAGCCGGTCGCGCGGCACCACGCCCGCGGCCTGGTAGGTGCCGGCGACGGCGAGCCGCGTGCGGGCGAGCAGCGCGCGAACCGCCTGGGCGACGGGACCCTGGCTGGCCAGCATGCCGAGCAGCATGACCGGCCGTTGCGCCGCCTCGATCAGGGCGGCGGCGGCGGCGATCGCTTCGGTGTTGGCCGCGCCCATCGCAGGGACGGTCGCGGGGGTCAGGACGGCACCAGGAGCCGGGGCCTTCATGACGTCCTTGGGCAGTCCGAGGAAGGCGGTGCCCGGCCGGCCGGACTCGGCGGCGCGGAAGGCGGCGGCAGTCGCTTCGGAAATCGCCGAAGGCGAATCGATCTCGGCCGCGTACTTGGTGATGGGCCGCAGCAGCGCCACCGTATCCATGCTCTGATGCGCCTGCTTCAGCCGGTCGGCGACCGGGACGGCGCCGCCCAGCGCCACCACGGGATCGCCTTCGGTGTTGGCGGTCGCGAGGCCGGTGGCGAGGTTCGATACGCCGGGGCCGGAGGTCACGAGCACGACGCCGGCCTTGCCGGTCAGCCGGCCCAGCCCGCCCGCGATAAAGGTCGCGTTCTGCTCGTGGCGGCAGACGACCAGCTTGATCTTCGAGTCGACCAGCGCGTCGAAGACGGGATCGATCTTGGCGCCGGGAATGCCGAATATGTACTCGACGCCCTGCGCCTCGAGGTTGCGCACCAGCAGGTGCGCGCCGTTTTTCGGGTCGCTCATCGTGTTGCTCCGCTCTCGATTCCTGGCCGCGTCCGGGCGATCATGCCCGGACGGGCCGCCCTTGTCGCCCGCGATGGAAGGATGGCGCAATGCCGAGGCTGACGACCGAAGTCTATCAATCGCTCATGGACGCGCTTCTGGCGCACTGCGAGAAGACCGGCGAACCCCTGCGCCATTTCGTATCCCGGGCGCTGTCCGAAGCGCTGGGCCTCGACCATTCGACGCTCTTCCAGGTCTCGACCACGGGCGCGTTGGTGCAGGGGGTCTACAACGAAGCGGTCACGGTGGGAGGCCTCAGGACGCACGGCGATTTCGGGCTCGGCACGTTCGAGGGGCTCGACGGCGAGATGGTCGTCCTCGACGGAAAATTCTATCAGGCCCATGCCGATGGCAGCATCACTGCGCCCGCTGACGCGGCGCCCGTGCCCTTCGCGACCCTGACCAACTTCCAGCCGCAGCATCGAGGCAAGATCGAGAACGTCACGTCCATGTCGTCGCTCACCGGTGAACTCGACAAGTTGCGCCGGTCGGACAATCTGTTCTTCGCGGTGCGCGTCGACGGCCTGTTCGACGAGGTCTACTGGCGGGTCGCCTGCAAGGTCGAGGCGGGCGTTCATCTCGACAAGGCGACCGATGCCCAGGCCGAATTCCGGCAGAGCAATATCAAGGGAACGATGGTCGGCTTCTGGTCGCCGGCCTATTCGCGCACCATTGCCGTGGCGGGCTGGCATCTGCATTTCCTGACCGAGGATCGCAAGGCGGGCGGCCATGTGCTGGGCTGCAAGGCGGCCTCGCTCGACGTGCAGGTGCAGGACCTCGACGATCTGCATCTGGCGATCCCCGAGACGCGCGAATTCCTGCATGCCGACCTGACCCAGGACCCGGCCGCCGCGCTCGAGAAGGCCGAGATGGCCAAGGATCGATAGGCGGTCACACAGGACGGATGATGTCCGTCCCGTGTTACGCCCCGCCGGTCCCGGGGCCGGGGTTAAGTCCGCCGGCCCGGAACTGCCGTTCAGGTCTTGGGCGTGGGCGGGTTCGCCAGGATTTCGGCGCAGGCGCGCGCTACATCGGAGTCGGCGTCCTTGGCGCCCGGCATCGTGGCGAAGCCGCTCTTGGCGATCACGTTGCCACGGTCCCAGGTGCTGGCCTTGCCGAGTTCGGCGATCTTCACCGCGGCATCATTCTGGCGGCTGAAGCGGTCGACGCAGATCGGTGCCAGCGCGACGACGACGGCGTCACGGACCGCGGAGGCGGAGTCCTTGCGCGCGGTTCCGCCTGTGACCCAGCCACCCCAAGTGAAGCCGACGCCCATGGTGAGGACGGCGCCGCCGACGGCGCTCCAGATCAGGGTGGAGATGTTCTTTGGCATTTCCATGGGAAGTCCTTTGGGGGCATCAGCCCTCGCCATCCGACGCGCAGGATTGCGCAGCCGGAGTTCGACAGAATGAGGAAGCTCAAGAACGAGACCGGCGACTCGGGCCAGTCCAGATGCGGTCGCCTCGGTACGCGGGCGGGAGCACACGCATCTCTCAGCCATCGCAGGCCAACCGTTTGGTGGGCGATGGTATAGACTTCGTACAGGTTGCGCGCGGGAGAGTCCAACCGGCTGCAATAGTGATCGGACGGAAACGATGAGATCGACACTGTTCCTGGTGATGCTTGCCGCGACGCTGCTCGTGGAAGCTGCGGCAGCGAAGGCGCAGTCCCAGGAGGCGCCGCAGTTCATCGCGCAGTGGCAGAGGAGCAATGCGGCCTGCCGCGCGCCGGCGACGCCCGCGCTCGAAGCGATCGCCGCCTGCGAGCAACGCGATACCTATTCGAAGCTGCTGTCGGCCTCGAATTACTGCTACGGGCCTGTCGAAGGGGCGCCTGCCGGCTGGACACCGTGTGGTGGCGATCCTCAGTCGGGCAAGCCGAGCGCCAAGGCGCTCGCGGACGCCGCATTGGCGCGGGCGACCGCGCAGTTTCACAGGATGGGCGGCGTGTTCGTCCTGCCGGCCACGGTGAACGGTACGTCGACGGCGTACTTCATCGTCGACTCCGGCGCGGCAAACGTCCAGATCCCGGAGGAGCTCGCCGAGGAGATGAAGCGCAACGGCACCCTCACCGAAGCCGATTCGCTCGGACAGCGGCGCTTCACCCTGGCCGACGGCAGCGGCCTTCAGCAGCGCATCGTGCGCCTGCGATCGATCAGGATCGGCGAGCGCACGATGGAGAATGTAATGGCTTCGGTCAGCCCGGCACGGAGCCGGGCCCTGCTGGGGCAGAGCTTTCTGCGCCGCCTCAGCTCCTGGAAGATCGACAATGTGAGGAACTCGATCGAGTTCGAGTTCACCGGCTCGTTCTAGCCAGGGGCTCCGGGCTCTTGTTCAGGTCGGCGCCGGGATTTTCGCGTCCTTGATCACCTTCCGCCAGCGCACGGTCTCGTCGGCGAGGCGCTTGGCGTAGGCTTCGGGGGTGCCGCCGGTCGGGATGAAGCCGAGCGACATCAGCCGCTCGCGCACCGCCTCGGCCTTCAGCGCGGCATTCACCGCGGCGTTGAGCTGCTGGATCGTCTCGGGCGGCGTGCCGGCCGTCGTCGCCACGCCGAAGTAGACGGCGGCCTCGAGCTCCGGGAGTCCAAGTTCGCTCGCCACCGGCACGGTCGGGATGTTGGCGACGCGGCTCTTGGCGCCGCAGATCAGGCCGCGCATCGTGCCAGCGCGGATCTGCGCATCGACCGGTGTCGTCACGTCGACGAAGGCCGGGACGTGGCCGGCGACAGCGTCGCGCAGTGCCTCGGCGGCGGCCTTGTACGGGATGTGCTGGAGCTTGCCGTTGGTGCGCGTGGCGATCACCTCGCCCCAGAGATGCGGCAGGCCGCCGGAGCTCGAGGTCGAGTAGTGCACGGGGCCGGGCTGCGCCTTCACCCACTCGATGAATTCGGCGAAGGTCTTGGCCGGGTTGTTGGCATTGACCGCGAGCACGCAGGGAATGTCCGCGAGCTGGGACACCATCGCGAGGTCCTTCTGCGGGTCGATCGGCATGGGGATGTCGAACGCCGGCTGCAGCGCCGCCGTGGTGGTCAGGACCATCAGGCTGGTGCCGTCGGGCTTGCTCTTGGCGACGTTCACCATGCCGACCATCGTGCCACCGCCCGGACGGTTCTCGACCACGATGTTCTTGCCGGTGGCTGCGGACATGCGCGCGGCCAGGACCCGGCCGGCCGTGTCGGTCGAGCCGCCGGGACCGTAGGGCACGACGAGACGGATCTGGCCGCTCTGCCCGAAGG
>CAIYWM010000324.1 GCA_903929895.1 uncultured Alphaproteobacteria bacterium | reverse complement strand
TTCTGGTCGCGCGCGTCCTGCACGCCGGCGGCATGCTCGGCCTGATCCCGAAGGGCCGCCTGGTGGGAGCACTGGCTTCCACCTTGACCCTGGGGGTCGCCTCGATCCTGCTCGCCATCGCCGGCTTCGGCCTCAAGCAATACTGACGCGAACGGCACGGGAAGGGCGCGAAGGACGGAAATGGGCGAGCCTGTCACCGTTCCGCTCTGGCTGTTCGTCGCGATCCTGGCCTTCGCGCTGTGGTCGCTGCTCGACCGGCTGCTGATCCCGAGCGGCCGCTGGTTCCTGCGGCGCCGGCTCAATCGCCTGATCGATCGGGTCAATCGCCGCCTCGCCGTCGAGATCAAGCCGTTCCAGCTCACCAAGCGCCAGGTCCTGATCGACCGGCTGATCTACGACCCGCAGGTGGTCGCTGCCGCCAACGAGCATGCGCGCACCCATAACGTGCCGCGCGAGGTCGCGATGACGGAAGTCCATCGCTACGCGCGCGAGATCGTTCCCACCTTCAACGCCTACGTCTACTTCCGGGTCGGCTATTCGATCGCCCGCGCCGTCGCGCGGTTTCTCTATCGCGTGCGCCTGGGCTATGCCGACGAACGCACGCTGGCCGGCGTGTCGCCCGACACGACCGTGGTGTTCGTGATGAACCACCGCAGCAACATGGATTACGTGCTGGTGGCCTTCCTCGCCGCCGAGCGCACGGCCCTGTCCTACGCGGTGGGCGAGTGGGCGCGGATCTGGCCGCTGCAGCAGCTCATCCGGTCCATGGGCGCCTATTTCGTGCGCCGCAACTCGGACAGCCCGATCTACCGGCGGGTGCTCGAACGCTACGTCCACATGGCGACCGAGGCCGGTGTCGCCCAGGCGATGTATCCCGAAGGCGGCCTGTCGCGCGACGGAAGGTTGCGCGAGCCCAAGCTCGGCCTGTTCGACTACATGCTGAAATCGTTCGATCCCAACGGCACGCACGACATCGTCTTCGTGCCGGTGGCGCTGAACTACGATCGCGTGCTGGAGGATCGGACGCTGCTGCGCTCGCTCGACCGCGACGCGGGCCGGCGCAGTGCGTGGTTTGCCGTGCGCACGGCGCTGAGCTTCTGGGCGAGCCAGCTCGGGCTGATGCTGCGCGGGCAATGGCACCGCTTCGGATATGCCTGCGTGAACTTCGGCGCTCCCCTCTCGGCGCGCAGCTGGCTGGCCGCGCATGGTGGGCCGAAGGGCGGCGACCTCCGCGCGCTCGGCAAGGAGCAGCGCTTCGAGGTGATCGGCCGGCTGGCGAACGACGTGATGGGCGAGATCGCCCGCCTCGTCCCGGTCCTGCCGGTGTCGCTGATGGCGACGGTCCTGCTCGAAGCGGAGGGGCCGCTCGACGAACTCGAGCTCAAGGTCCGGGCGTCAGACCTGATCGTGCATTTCGAGACCCGCGGCGCGAAGCTCTACCTGCCGCGCGGCGACAGGGACTATGCCTTCCATGTCGGACTGCGCATGCTGTCGCTGCGCCATCTGGTAGAAGAGAGTGGCGAGGGACTGTTCTCGGTCGTGGCAACCGAACGGCCTGTCCTCGCGTATTACTCCAACGCCATCGCCCATCTGCGCTGACCCATGATTCAAACGCTCTGGCGTATCGCCTACGAGGCCGGTTACGGCTATTTCGCGAACCGGCTGTCGACCTCGGCCGCGGCGATGGCGTTCTATACGATGTTCGCCCTGGGCCCGATCATGATCTTCACGATCGCGATCGCCGAGCCGTTCGTCGGCCGGTTCATGGCGCAGGAGGCGATCTTCGATGCGCTGGGTACCGTCGTGGCTCAGGACCAGTTACGCACCATCCGCCGCTTCGCCTCGGAGGACCTGTTCCGCGGTGGCGGCATCGCCGCCCTCGCCGGCGCCGCCGTGCTGCTCTACACCGGCACCCGCGTCTTCGTGGAACTGGATGACGGGATCGACGCGATCTGGCGAACCGGCAAGGGTCCGACGGTTCATCCGGTCCTGGCCAGCCTGAAGTCGCGACTGCTCGCCGTGCTGCTGATGATCGTGCTGGGCGTGCTGCTGATCGTCGTGATCCTGTCCAGCGTACTGGTCTCGGCCTATGCCGGCGTGCTGGAGAGATTCCCGATCCTCGGCGTCTGGATCGGTCCGGCGATCTCCACCTTCGTGCACTACGGCCTGCTCTCGAGTTTCTTCACCCTGATCTACAAGTGGCTGCCGACAGGGAACGTGCCCTGGCGCTATGCGCTGATCGGCGGCCTGGTGAACGCGCTGCTCTTCGCGGCCGGCAACCGCGCGCTGGTCTTCTATTTCGAGGTGACCCAGCTCACCTCGGCGTTCGGCGCCACCGCGGGCTTCGCCGCCATCATGGTGTGGATGTACTGGACGTCGCTCACCATCCTGATCGGCGCCCAGGTCGGCCGCGCCACGCGCGACGTGCTGATCGACAATCGGGCGCGCGAGATGGTGGAGGGGGATCTTTAAGAAACGGTGCGCAAGGGGAACCGTGCGGGCTCTCGCGCCTCGGAAGGCGCTGCCGCCCGCCAGCGCGTGTGAACGCGCTAGAACATCGTAGCCAACACCCGGTCCGGCGGCTTGTGGCCGTCGGCGAAGGTCTTGATGTTGATCAGGACCTTCTCGCCCATCTCGATGCGACCCTCGAGCGTGGCCGAGCCCATGTGCGGCAGCAGCACCACGCGATCCATCTCGAGCAGCTTCGGGTTCACCTGCGGCTCGTTCTCGTAGACGTCGAGCCCGGCGCTGGCCATTTCGCCCGCCTTCAGCATGCGCACCATGGCGTTCTCGTCGATCACCTCGCCGCGCGCGGTGTTCACGAGGATCGACGTCGGCTTCATCAGCTTGAGGCGCCGGGCCGACAGAAGATGGAACGTCGCGGGCGTGTGCGGGCAGTTCACGGACACGATGTCCATGCGCGCCAGCATCTGGTCGAGGCTCTCCCAGTAGGTCGCCTCGAGCTCGCGCTCGATCTCGCCGTGAACGCGCTTGCGGTTGTGATAGTGGATGGCGAGGCCGAAGCCGCGCGCGCGGCGCGCCAGCGCCTGGCCGATGCGGCCCATGCCGACGATGCCCAGGCGCTTGCCCTGCAGGCGGGCGCCCAGCATCGAGGTCGGGCTCCAGCCGGACCACTTGCCGCTGCGCACCAGCCGCTCGCCCTCGCCCACGCGACGTGACGTGGCCAGGACCAGCGCCATGGCCATGTCGGCCGTGTCTTCCGTCAGCACGCCCGGCGTATTGGTGACGGTGATGCTGCGCTGGCGGGCGGTGTCGAGGTCGATATGGTCGACGCCGGTGCCGAACGAGGCGATCAGCTTCAGCTTCGGCCCCGCCTGCGACAGCACGCGGGCGTCGATCCGGTCGGTCACCGTGGGCACCAGCACGTCGGCCGCTTTCACGGCCTCGACCAGCTGGGCGCCGGTCAGCGGCTTGTCATCGGCATTCAGGCGCGTGTCGAAAAGCTCCATCAGACGCGTCTCGATGGCGTCGGGGAGCTTTCGGGTGACGATCACCAGCGGCTTTTTCTTGGGGGTGGACGGCATGTGAATGGGGACCGG
>CAIYWM010000323.1 GCA_903929895.1 uncultured Alphaproteobacteria bacterium | reverse complement strand
GGTCGAGGTAACCCCCTCGAAGACCAGTCAGCTCAACGTCAATGGCAACGCCGTGCTGAACGGCGGCACCGTGGCGGTGATGGCCGGCAACGGCAACTATACGCGCGGCCCGGCCTACACGATCCTCAAGGCATCGGCCGGCGTGACGGGAACCTTCGCCGGCGTCACGTCCAACCTGGCCTTCCTGACGCCGTCTCTCAGTTACGACGCCGACAACGTCTACCTGTCGCTCCTCCAGAGCAGCAATGCCTTCTCCAAGGGAGCAAAGACCGCCAACCATAGCGCCGTCGCCGCGGCGCTCGACAAGGCCAACAACAATGTCAGCGGCGATTTCGCCACCGTGCTGGACGCCATCGTGCAGCTCGACACGCAGCAGGGGCCGGCGGCATTGAACGCGATCAGCGGCCAGTCCTACGCCAACCTCGGCACGTTCAACACGCAGACCGCCGGCGCCTTCATGTCGGCCGTGGGCGCGCAGTTGAATGCGCTTCACGGCGGGCAGGGCCGGGGCGGCACCTACGTGGCGATGGCCTCTCCCGTCGACGATGCCTGCATTGCGACCTGCGACGTGGCGCCCGAGCCGTCGCGCATGGGGGCGTGGCTGAGCGGTGTGGGCGGCCTGGGCTCGGTGCTGGGCAGCGCCAACGCCGGCACCATGACCTACAATTTCGGTGGCGCCGCGGTGGGCATGGACTATCGCGCGAGGCCCGATCTGCTGGTGGGCATTGGCGTGGGCTACATCGGCGGGACGCAGTGGGTGAGCGGCTTCAACGGACAGGCCAACACCGATGGGGTCAGCGCGAGCCTCTACGCGTCCTACACGCCGGGCAACTTCTACGTCGATGGCCTTGCGGGCTATGGCTATGCGGGCAACCGCATGACACGGATGATCGCCATCCCGGGACTGTCCGCACGCACGGCACAGGGCACGACAGCGGCGAACCAATTCCTGGGCCAAGTCGAGACCGGTTGGCGTTTCGACGTCCCGCTGTCGCAGCCCGCCTCCGTCACGCCGTTCGTGCGCCTGCAGGGCTCGACGACGACGCAGAACGGCTTCACGGAAAGCGGCGCCGACTCGCTCAACCTGGTGGTTCAGCAGCAGACGGTGAATTCGCTGCGCAGCACGATCGGGGTGGAACTGGCGGCCGCCTGGCAGAAGACGACACTGGGCCTGCGCCTCGGCTGGCAGCATGAATTCGCCGATACCAGCCGCCCGATGACGGCGTCGTTCTCGGGCGCGCCCGGCACGCCCTTCACCGTCTTTGGCGCGACTCCTCAGCGTGATTCGGCGGTGCTTGGCCTCGGCGCCACTTTCCAGGTCGCCGACGCAACCGAGGTCACCCTGCGCTACGACGGCGAGGTCGGCGGCGGCACCAACAACAACGCCCTCACCGCGGGCCTCAGAATGAAGTGGTGAGGCCGGGCTGCCGGGCGCTGCTCAGATCGCCCGCGTCGCCCTGTCGAGCCAGGCGCGGGTTGCTTCGTCGACGGTCGGACCGACGGTGTCGCGCACCCGCTGGTGATAGTTGTTGAGCCATTGCCGCTCGGCTTCGGTCAGCAGGGAAGGCTCGATGCAGGCGAGGTCTATCGGCGCCAGGGTCAGCGTCTCGAACTCGAGGTAGCGCCGGTCTGCATCCTCGATCTCGACCTCCTTCACGGCCACGAGATTCTCGATGCGGATGCCGTAGGCGCCGGTCTTGTAGTAGCCGGGCTCGTTGCTGACGATCATGCCGGGCTGCAGGGCGACCGAATTCGGCATCTTAGAGATGCGGTGCGGACCTTCATGAACCGACAGGTAGGCGCCGACGCCATGTCCGGTGCCGTGATCGTAATCGAGGCCGACCTGCCACAGCGCGTAGCGCGCCAGCACGTCGAGCTGCGAGCCGGTCGTGCCCACCGGGAAGCGGGC
>CAIYWM010000322.1 GCA_903929895.1 uncultured Alphaproteobacteria bacterium | reverse complement strand
GATCGCGCGACACGCCCGCCGCTGGCTCACCCTATGCACGGTGCACAGGTGCGCCGCAGCCTCCCGCCTCGCCGCGGGCGTCACCATTTTTTTGAAGCGATGTCTTTCAACATGGCGTTGTCCAGCATCGTCTCCGCCAGCAGCTTCTTCAGCCGACGGTTCTCGTCCTCCAGCGAACGCAGCCGCTTGGCTTCCGACACCTCCAGGCCGCCGTACTTCGCCTTCCACTTGGAGAACGTCGCGCGGCTGATCCCATGCTTGCGGCACACGCCCGCCGTCGCCGCTCCAGCCTCGTGCTCCCGCAAGATCGAAATGATCTGTTCTTCCTTGAACCGAGCCTTCTTCATCTGCCGTCTCCTCTCGAAGACGGACTCTACTCATCTCTGGAGGAGATTCAGGGGCTCAGGTCAGCTGCCGTATGGAGCGTCATGGAATCGACACCCCAGCACACCTATCAGATCCTGACTAAGCGGCCGGATCGTATGGCCAAAATCACCCAGGCGCTACGCCTGCTGCCGAATGTGTGGCTCACCTTCGTATCCGATTGCCGAGATGCGAAGTGCGCGATGGTGCATGCGAACTTCTCGGTGCCGGCCGTCGCACAGGGGGATGTCCCGGCTTCTGTTGAAATTGTGAAGTAGGCGTTGCTCGCCTTGAGCCTGTTAGGCTCGGGGTGTCGAATCCAACGAAGGAGAGCAACGCCGTGAAGAAGATTACCACATCAGCCGCCGGTGGTCCGGGGGCAATCGTCGAAAATGCTTGGCAGGATGTCGGCGCCAGCTTCGAGCGGTTCTGCCTGACAGCCGGGATCGCCACGTTATCTGGCATGCTGGAGGAAGATGCCGTCGGTCTGTGCGGCTCGCGCTATGGGCGCGCCGTGGACAAGGAAGGTCATCGGTGGGGAAAGACGCGGGGCAAGATCGGCTTCCACGGCGGCAAGATTGAGATAGAACGGCCTCGTGTCCGTGCCCGTGCCGGCGGCGAGCTCGCCTTGCCGAGTTGGACGACGGCCCAGTCCGAGGACTTGCTCGGCAAGTGGGCGATGAACCTGATGCTGATCAACGTCTCGACGCGCCGGTTTGGCCGCGCTGTCCGGCTGCCGGAAGGCGACGTACCAGCGCCTGAAGGTGCGGGCGTATCCAAGTCGGCAGTGTCGCGCCGCTTCGTGGCGCTATCGGCTGCACGGATGAAGGAGTGGATGGCGTCCGACCTGTCGAGGTTGGATCTGCTGGTCATTCAGATCGACGGCATGCACATGGTCGACGATCTGATGTTGGTCGGTGCGGTTGGTATAGACGGGATGGGTGACAAGCATCCCCTGGGCGCGATTGAAGGGGCAACCGAGAATACCGCCGTGGTGCAGGCCCTGCTGGATAACCTGCTCGCCCGCGGCCTCGACCCGACAGTGAGCCGCCTGTTTGTCGTCGATGGAGCCAAGGCGCTGTCCAAGGCAATCCGCAGGACCTTCGGCGGCGACACGCTGATCCAGCGTTGCCAGGTTCACAAGGCCCGCAACATCACCGAGCGCATTGCCAAGCCCCTGCATGCCTCGGTCCGCAAGGTGCTGCGCCAGGCGTGGGAGCTGAGCGACCCGGCGAAGGCGGAAAGACTGATCCGCAATCTGGCCCGCCGCCTCGAGTACGAGGCCCCCGGCGTCTCCGGCAGCATCCTGGAGGGCATCGACGAAATCCTCACCGTCACCCGTCTCAGGCTTCCTGCCGAGCTGCGCCGGTCGCTCGCCTGCACCAACATCATCGAGAATATGAACGGCACCATTCGCCGCGTCTGCCGCAACGTCAAACGATGGCGTAATGCCGGGATGGCTTTACGTTGGACGGCCGCCGGCATGATGGAAGCGGCCAAGGGCTTCCGCCGGCTCAAGGCCCACAGGCAACTGCCAGTCCTGCGGGCGGCTCTTCTGGCCCATCAGGCCAGGCACGCCATCAGCCCAAACCTTGAACTGCACGCCAAGGCCGCATAGGCTCAAAAACTGAGCATGCTTGCTGAGCTATTTTCAACAAAGAGCGGGACATCCCCAAGACCATCCTCCTGGAGAGAGAAAGGATCAAACGACAGACCATCCAATCCAGACGCTTGAACCACCGTGCAATCGCCGCTTAACATCAACCAGCAGATGCGCAGGAGCCTCTCTTCCAGATAGACCTGACCTGTAACAATTTATCTGACGACGGACAGCTTACGTCGATCGGGCATCGACCCACCCGCTGTCAATCAGCGTCTGCCGCGTAGGTGGATGTTCGAGGATGCCCGAAACCTCCAGCAAGTGCAGCGCGTTGCGCATGAATTTTATCGTGCTCTTGGCCGGCCGTTCGGTTCCGTAGACGGCGGCAATTGCTTCACGAGCGATGCGCGTCGCCGTCTCGTCGTCGAAGCCGATATAACTGAGCAGTTTGGCCTGCGAGGCCTCGTAGCTGCTGGCCGTCAGGAAACTGTCGAGATAGTGCGGCACGAGTTGTCCCAGGGCGGTTCGCCGCTCCTCGTCTAGGCCGTCCCAGACATGCCGGAACAGCTTCCGGAAGTAAATCTGGTGCCGGCCCTCGTCCATCATGTGTTCGCGCATGTTGAGGTGGAACGGCCCCTCGGGGTCGGCTTCGCTCGACAGGCCAAAGAGCTCCTCGGTCACGAAATTCTCGGAAAAGCACAGGACCATCGTGTCGGCGACACGAGCCAGTTCCGGCGCTGCGCGCCGCCGTACTGCGGCCAGGGCGCCGATCAGCGGCATGTCACCTTCGCCGGCCGGTCCCGGCACGACACCGGTATGCTCCTCGAGGTCGAGGAGGAACTCGCGGGCGACGTAGGCGTGATAGGCCTCGTCCGTGCTGACCGTCAGCGCAACCTGAAGAGCCGACTTGGGCACCGGGGCATCAGCCCCCTTGTTGGCAAGCCTGTTGCACAGATCGGTGATGACCTCGACTTCGAGGATGGCCACATGAAGCATGAAGATGGCGGCCGCTCGCGCCAGCAGCCGGTGCCGTGCCTCGGGGCCGCGCGCCACAACCTCGGCATGTTCGAGGACTGGCTGCAGGGCGGCTGGAAACATCTCGTATCGAGCGGCTTCCGCTGACAGGCGTGTACGCTGCAGATGCCTTACTGTCGCGCGCTTCTCCCACTGCACGAGGTACTTCTGGCAATATTCGTCGAAGTCGCTCTTACCCGTCATGCCCAGCCTTTCCCGGTCGGATGGTGTCGTCTGTATTGTTGCAAGTAAGGTCTCTCAGCTCCTGGCCGCTGCCGTGGAATTGACAGGCTCAGAATTGACAGGCGTCCCTGTTCCCGAGTGATCGGCGGCCAGCATCAGATAGAAGGCCGGCACGACGAAAAGTGTGAACAACGTACCGATCGACAATCCGCTGGCGATGACCAGGCCCATGCAGAAGCGCGAGACGGCACCTGCACCGCCGGCGAAAAGCAGCGGCAGGACGCCCAGCACCATGGCGGCCGTGGTCATCAGGATCGGCCTCAGGCGAATCGCGGCCGCTTGTTCGATGGCCTCGCGCTGCGACCTGCCCTGCTTCTGGAGATCATTGGCGACCTCGACGATCAGGATGCCGTGCTTGCTGATCAGCCCCATCAGAGTGACGAGGCCGACCTCGGTGTAAATGTTGAGGCTGGCGCCCGGCACACCCAGCGTGCCCAGCAACGCCAGCGCAAACAGGGCGCCAGCGATCGACATAGGTACCGAGAGCAGGATGATCAGCGGGTCCCGGAAGCTCTCGAACAGTGCCGCCAGGGCCAGGAAGACGATGACGAAGGCGAAGCCGAAGAGAACCACGAAGCCGCCGCTCTCCTGAACGTACTGGCGCGAGAGGCCGGCATGGTCGATGGCATAGCCGCGCGGCAGGTTTCGGTTTGCCAGGTCCTGGAGGTAGGCCAACGCCTGTTCCTGGGAGACTCCGGGAGCGGCGACACCCTGTATGGTGGCGCTGTTGAGTTGCTGGAAATGGTTGATCGACTGCGGAGTGGTCCTGGTGGCGATGGTAGCGACCGTCGAGAGAGGCACCATCGTTCCATCGGCAGCACGGATGTAGTAGCCGAGGACTTGGTCGACATTCAGGCGGAAACGCTGCTCGACCTGCGGGATGACGCGGTAGGACCGGCCGTCGAGATCGAAGTAGTTGACGTAGCCGCCGCCCAGCATGGCGGCCATTGCGCCGCCGATATCGCTCATCTGCAGGCCGAGAAGGGCCGCCTTGTCGCGATCGATGACCACGGTCGACATCGGCTGATCGACCTTGAGATCGGTGTCGAGATACAGGAACAGGCCGCTGCGATTGGCTTCCATCAGGAAGGAACGGGTGGCGCGATCGAGCGCTCCGAAGGCGTCCGTCGTCTTGACGACGAACTGCACCGGCAGGCCGCTGCTGCCGGGCAGCGGCGGCGGCTGGAAGACGACGACCCGCGCGCCGGCGACGACAGAGACTTGACGCTGCAGCCCGGGCAGGATTTCGGCGGCCGTCCTCTCGCGCTGCCCCCAGGGAGCCAGCACGAGGCCGGCGATCGATTGGCCTGGCATTTCGAACTGGAAGAGGTGTTCCGCGCCGGGCTGGCGGGCAAGGACGCCGTGCACCTGCTCCGCGTAGAGCAGCCGCTGCTGCAACGTGGCGTTGGGAGCAGCAGTGCTCATTGCCAGGAGCACGCCCTGGTCCTCCTCGGGGGCCAGTTCGCTGCGCAGACCGGCATAGAGAAAATAGATGCTGCCGAACACGATGGCGGCGAAGGTCGCGGTGACCGGGAGGTTGTCGAGACCTGCGTGCAGCAGCCGGGCATAGCGACTGCGGAGCGCGTCGAACAGCCGATCGACCGCCGCGGCGAACCGGCCCTCCCATCGGCTTGCCGCACCTTCGGCATGTACTTCGCCGCGTGCCCCAAGAAGAAGCGAGCAGAGCATCGGCGAGAGGGTGAGGGCGATCACCCCTGAAATGGTGACAGCCCCGGCCAGGGTGAAGGCGAACTCGGTGAAGAGGGCGCCCGTCAAGCCGCCTTGCATGCCGATCGGCACGTATACGGCGATCAGCACCGCCGTCATGGCGATGATCGGCCCACCGAGTTCGCGGGCGGCCTGCAGCGTTGCGGGTAGAAGGGCGGTTCCTTCCGCTAGGTGACGGTTGACGTTCTCGACGACGATGATCGCGTCGTCCACGACCAGACCGATGGCAAGGACAAGCGCGAGCAGGGTCAGCAGATTGATGGAGAAACCCAGGGCCGCCATCATGGCGAAGGTGCCGATGAGCGACAGTGGAATGGCGACGACCGGCACGAGTGTGGAGCGCAGCGAGCCCAGGAATACGAAGACGACCAGCGTCACGATGGCGAGCGCCTCGACGAGCGTGTAGGCCACTTCCTCGATCGAGCTTTTGATGAACTCCGTCGAATCGTAGACGATGCTTGTCGTCAGCCCGTGCGGCAGGCGGGCGGCGATGCCCGGGAAGACCTTGCGTACGCCCCCGGCGACGCTGAGCAGGTTGGCTTTGGGGGCAACCTTGATGCCGACGTAGACTGCGGTGCGGCCATCGAAGAGTGCCTGCGATTCGTAGTCGTCGGCGCCCAGCACGACGTTGGCGACATCCTGCAGACGCACCACCGCGCCGTTGACCTGCTTGATCACCAGGTTCCGAAACTCGGCGACCGAGTGGAGGTTGGTCGAGGCGTTGAGCGTCACCTGCACCATCTGGCCCTTGGTGTTGCCAAGGCCCGAGATGTAGTCGTTGGCCGACAGGGCCTGGCTGACGTCAGCTGCCGTCAGGCCGTAGGAGGCCAGCCTGGCGGGATCCAGCCAGGCGCGCAGGGCAAAGTTCTTGGCGCCCAGCAGCTCGGCCGTCTGCACGCCGGGGACGGCCTGGAGCTGCGGCCGCACGACGCGTACCAGATAGTCGGTGATCTGATTGGGTGCCAGGACCTTGCTGTCGAAGCCGATATACATGGCATCGATCGTCTGCCCCACCATGACGTTGAGTACCGGCTGCTGCGCATCGGGCGGAAGTTGGTTGCGGACCGAGTTGACCTTGGTGTCGATCTCGGTGAGCGCCTTGTCGGCGTCCCAGTTGAGCCGCAGGTTGACGGTGATCGTGCTGACCCCGCTGAGGCTGGACGAAGTCATGTAGTCGATGCCGTCGACCTGGGCGATCGCGGTTTCGAGCGGGGTGGTGATGAAACCGGCGATGGTCTGTGGGTCGGCGCCGAAATAGGCAGTCGACACGGTGATGACGGCGTTCTCCGTGCGCGGGTACTGTTGCACGGGCAGCGAGCTGCCGGCGCGCAGGCCGAGAATCAGGATCATCAGGCTGACGACGGTCGCCAGGACCGGACGGCGGACGAAGATGTCGGTGAAGTTCATCGGCTGTGCTCAGCGCTCCTGCGGCGTTGGCGCCGGATCGTCTGTCGGTGTCACCGCATTGTCGATCGTGACTGCCGAGCCCTCGTAGAGCTTGATCTGGCCCGCCGTTACCACGGTCTCTCCCTCCTGCACCCCCTTCACGATGGCGACCTGATCGCCGCGCGTCGGTCCCGTCGTCACGAACACCTGCCGTGCGACGAGGCGCGACCGCCCGCCCGGGTCGCGGCCCTTGTCGTCGACCACAAAAACGGTGCTGCCGTAGGAATTATAGGTGATCGCCGTCTGCGGCAGAGTCACCATGTGCTGTGGCGCTCCGGCATCGATCTCTACGGCGGCAAACATGCCGGGCAGCAGCGCGCCATCCGGATTGGCGACCGTCGCACGCACCTGTAAAGTGCGGCTCGATGAATCGACCTTCGGGCTGATCGCGGCGATCCGGCCGGTGAAGGAGCGCCCGGGCCAGGCGTCGATGCGCACCTTAATTGGCTGGCCGACGGTGGTCCGGGCGATAGCTTGCTGCGGCAGGGGAAAATCCACGAATATCGGGTCGACCGACTGCAGCGTCACCACGGTCGTGCCGGGTGCCAGGTATTGGCCGAGGTCGACCTGCCGGATGCCGAGGCGGCCGGAAAACGGCGCGCGGAGGTGCTTCTTTTCAATCAGCGCACGTTGCTGGTCGGCCTGGGCGACATTGCTCTTGAGCGTGGCGGCATCGCTGTCCAGGGTGGCCTGGCTTATCGTCTGGGCCTTGAACTGCCGGACGCTGCGATCGTAGTTGAGCTGTGCAAGCTGTGCGTTGGCCTCAAGCGACCTCAGTTTGGCGACGTCGTCGTCGGCCCAAAGCCTCAGCAGAGCCTGGCCCGCCTGCACGCGGTCGCCCGAATGGAATCCGATTTCCTGGACGACCCCGGCCAGTTCGAGCGACAGGTCGGTGCCGTTGACCGCCCGCAGGCTGCCGACCGCATCGATCCTGAGCTGCCAGGTCTCGACCCGGGCCGCGGTTGCGGAGACCGTTTGCGCTGGAACGCCGGCCGCCAT
>CAIYWM010000321.1 GCA_903929895.1 uncultured Alphaproteobacteria bacterium | reverse complement strand
GCGGATCGCATCGTGGCGCCGAGCGAAGATGTCGCCGCGCGGATGCGGCGCTACCTGTCCAGGCCGATCGCCGTGTGGGAGCCGGAGAGCGACGCAGGCTATCCGCCAGAGCATACGCCGCGCGTTTGCGCAGCCGAGCCCCTGCGCATCGTCATGCTGGGCGCCTTGAATGTCAGCAAGGGCCTGCGTGTCGTGCAGGCCCTTGCCGACGCGGCAGGGCAGGCCGGCGCGCCCCTGCAATTGTCGGTCCTCGGCCCGGCCTCGGAACCGCTGCCGCAAAGTGTCACTGTCCGTGGCACCTTTCTGTCGGAGGACCTGGGACGGCTGCTCCACGAAGCGGCCCCGCATGTGGTCTTTCTGCCGGCGATCTGGCCGGAAACCTGGTCGTTCGTGCTGACGGCGGCGCTGAAGCAGGGGCTGCCCGTGATCGCATTTGACATCGGTGCGCCGGCGGCGCGACTGCGGCGGCTCGGTCGCGGTCATGTGCTGCCAACAGCGCTGGCGGCGGATACGGACAGGCTTCTGGCGACGCTCCTGGAACTGCGCGATCGGTGGGTTGTCCGGTGAGCGACCGGCGATCGCCAAGGACGACGAGCGACCTGCTGCTCTCTGCTGTGCGCGGCAGCAGCAGCGGGACGGCGGCCATCTCTCGAATGCTGCCGGCTTGGACGCGCGCCATCTGCCGCCAACACGGCCTCGCGCCGGGAACCGTCGATCTCGCTCACTATGCGCATTCGGCAGGACGATCGTTTTCGTCTTGGGATGCTGCGGCGTTCCACTACCTGGCGGTCGGATCGGCGCGCGGCTGGTCTCCCCGGGCGGGATTCTCGCCAGCCGACTATCGCCGGCATAATCCGGATGTCGCCCTGGCAGGGTACGAGCCGTTTGCCCATTGGCTGAGGTTTGGCCGCGACGAGGGGCGGGACGCCGCTGCTCCGGCGGATCCTCCGCCTCCCGATATCCGGCACCTGCTGGCACACCGGCGTCCCGACACCTCCCACGCCACGGTTGACGTCGTCGTGCCGGTCTATGGCAGCCGGGCGCTGGCGCTTCGGGCGATCGACAGCGTGCTCGCCGCGGCCACGAGAGAGAGCTTCGAACTGGTGGTCGTGGACGATGCCTCGCCCGATCCGTTGCTACGGAGTGAATTGGGGGCACTGGCCGAAGCAGGCTTGATTACCTTGATAGAAAACGAGCGCAATGTCGGCTTCGTGGGGGCCGTCAATCGCGGTCTTGCGCTCCATCCCCGGCGCGACATCGTCCTCTTGAATTCGGATACCCGGGTGTGCGGCGACTGGCTCGACCGGCTGCTGGCGGCGCTGCGCACGCCGCGGACGGCGACGGCAACGCCTCTCTCCAATGCAGCGACGATCCTGAGCTATCCGGCTTCGCTCTGCGAAAATCGCCTGTCGGCGGGCACGGACATCGCACAATGGGACAGCCTGTGTGCGGCGATCGAGATGCCCGTGGTGGAAATCCCGACCGGCGTTGGCTTTTGCATGGCAGTGAGGCGAGCCTGTCTGGATCAGATTGGCGCCTTCGACCAGGAGCGGTTCGGTCGCGGTTATGGCGAGGAGAATGACTTCTGCCTCAGGGCGACGGCGGCGGGGTGGCGACATGTGGCGGCCACCGGCCTTTTCGTCTGGCATCGTGGCGGCACCTCGTTCGGCCAGGAGCGGGAGACGCTCGTCGAGGCGGCGCAAGCGACCATCGAGACGCTCCACCCCGGTTACGCGGCCACGGTGAGGCGCTTCATCCAGGACGATCCACTGCAGCGAGCAAGGAGGGCGCTCGATGTTGCGAGAATTCGCGCCGATCCGCGTCGCAAGCGGCTGAGCTTCGAGAGAATGGGCCTCGCGGGAATCGCAGGCCCGGACGGACGCGACGTCCTCGAGATTGTGCTCGTTCCGGACATTCCACCCTACGCGGGTCAATATCGGCTGGTGCCTCAGGGCTTTGGCGCCGTTCCCAATCTGCCGCGCTGCGGGCCGACAACGAACTTAGACAGCCTGGCAGCCTTGCTGAGCGATCTCGGCATCGTGGAGTTCGGTGGAGGTAACGCAGAAGCAGTCGCGGCTGCGCTAAGTGTAAAACTCAATGGGGCGATGGCAAGGAATGCCAACGGAAGGGCGGCAGCGAACGGCCTTTGAAGGTGTTGCCCGGAGGCCACAGTTAGACCCTGGTTGCCCAATAACGAAACTGTTCCATGAGTTCGGCGTGGTTAATGTGCTATTGTTAGCGAGATACGCCGCTAATTTTGACGTGATCGTGGGGAAAATGATGAAAAAAGTTGGTTTGGCTCTGCTTGGTCTGGGGCTGTCGCTGCCGAACGTTGCTGGCGCCCAGACGATCAACGCCCAAGAGGGCTTCTACATTGGTGCAGGTGGCGGTGCTGCCTGGTTCATCGGCTCCAATCCCAATACCCAGACCTGGACCGGCTGGTCGGCTGGCGGCAAGGTCGGCTACGACTTCGTTGGCCCCCGTCTCGAACTCGAGGCCGGCTACGGCCAGATCCCGACTTCGGCCAACATCCCGGGCACGGCGATCAACGGCAAGGTCGGTCAGCTCACCGTCATGGCGAACCTGCTGTACGACTTCATGCCGACCTCGGTCATCACGCCGTATATCGGCGCCGGTGCCGGTATCGCGTTCGTCGACAGCAACTCGTCGCTGGGCAGCACGCAGTTCGCCTACCAGGCGATGCTGGGCGTCGCCTACAACGTGAGCGAACAGCTCCGCTTCATGATCGAAGGCCGTTACGTCGGCACGACGAACCCTAGCGTCAACACGCCGATCGGCAATGTGACGTTCCAGAACCAGAACATCCTGGCGCTGGCGGGCGTGACCTACAAGTTCAACGCGCCGCCGCCGCCGCCGCCGCCGCAGGCTACTCCGGTCGCGCCGCCGTCGTTCATGGTGTTCTTCGACTGGGATCGCTCGAACCTGTCGGCCCAGGCCCTGAACACGATCAAGCAGGCTGCCGGCGCGTACAAGACCAAGGGTAACGCCCGCATCACGGCGACCGGTCACACCGACACGTCGGGTGCGCCGGCCTACAACATGGCGCTGTCGCTGCGTCGTGCGAACGCCGTCAAGGACGCCCTGGTTCGCGAAGGCGTGCCGGCGACCGCGATCGCGGTGGTTGGCCGTGGCGAGCAGGGTCTGCTGGTTCAGACCGGCCCGAACGTCCGCGAGCCGCAGAACCGTCGCGTCGAGATCGTCATCCAGTAAG
>CAIYWM010000320.1 GCA_903929895.1 uncultured Alphaproteobacteria bacterium | reverse complement strand
TGTCCCATACGCCGCCATAGGCCGCGACGGTGAGCGTCTTCTGCTGCGCCTCCGCGGGCAGCGCGCCCGCCAACAAAGCCATAGCCGCGATAGCGCCGAAGCCTGCCAAACGGGTCATTGTCCCCTCCGTTCGTGAGTTCCCCGAAGTCAGTGTTTTATATCGCAGCGTGCGGCGTCAAATCCATTTTATCGTCAATCTCCATGCTGAAATGTTATGAAGGCCGATGCGCAGCCTGAACCCGCGTCAGATCGAGGCTTTCCGCGCCGTGGTGCTGACGGGCGGCGTCGGCATGGCCGCCAATCTGATCAACGTCACCCAGCCCGCCGTCAGCCGCATGATCCGGGACCTGCAACAGCAGCTCGGCCTCGTCCTGTTCGAACGCCGCGGTACCGGACTGGTGCCGACCAGCGAGGCACTCTCCCTATACGCCGAAGTCGAGCGGGCCTTCGTCGGGCTGGAGCGCATCTCGCAGATGGCCACCGAGCTACGCACGCGCCGGGCGGGCTTCCTGCGGATCGCCGCCCTGCCCGCGCTGGCCAACGGTTTCCTGCCGCGGTTCGCGGGAAGCTACCTGGTCGAGCGGCCCAAGCTCGATCTCGTCCTTTCGGGACTGGTTTCGCACGCCGTCGTCACTTCCGTCGCCCAGGGCCAGAGCGACCTGGGATTCGCCGAGGGCTCTATCGAACACGCGGCCGTGCGCCTCGAACGCATGCCGCCCGCCCCCTACATGGCGGTGCTGCCGCAGGACCATCCGCTCGCCCGCAAGAAGCGGCTGCGGCCGGCCGACTTCGAGGGCGAGAGCTTCATCTCGCTGGGGCACTCCTCGCTGTCGCGCTTCCGCATCGACCGCGTCTTCGCCGACCATGGCGTGCGGCGGGTCATGCGCATCGAGACGCCGCTGTCGGAAATCGCCTGCTCGCTCGCCGGCTCCGGCGCCGGCGTCACCCTGTGCGACCCCTTTACCGCGACCGAGTACGCGACCCGCGGCATCGTCGTGCGGCCGTTCGAGCCGCGCATCCACTTCGAGTTCGCCGCCCTGCACGCCGCACAGGGCACCCTGCCTCCGGTGGCGCGCGACTTCATCGACAGCTTCCGCGCGCACATCACCGCCTTCCTGCGGACACTGCCCCGGCGCTAGCCAAACTGTACACCGTACTCGCCGGCAATCGCCGCGATCTGCGGCGGCGCGAGGGCTTGTCCCGCCTCGCGGGTCGCCCGATCGAAATGACGGAACATCTCGACCGCCTGCAGGCCGGGCGTGGCGACGACGAGCAACCGCACTGTGTCCGCGGTATCGTTGCGAAACCCATGCAGGTCGCCGCGCCTGAAGGTCGCGCTCGAACCAGCCCGCACCTTGCGTTCGCCACTCTCATTGATCAGCGTCAGCTCACCCTCGACAACCAGCAGCATCTCGTCGTCGGCGTCATGGCGATGGGGCGGTACGAAATAGCCGGGCGGGATCGGGTGGTCGGCGACGAAGGCCGCCATCGTGGCCCCGTCGGCCTTGACGATCATCGGCGCGCCCAGAACATCCAGTGTCTCGCTCATCGTTTGCTCCCTTGTATCGGCGACACACCAACTAGCCGCGCGCCGACCGCGATGGCAGACGGTGGTTCTGGACAGATTGTTCGCCCTGGCGAACAATGGCGCATGGAAGCCTTCACCGGCATAGAAGCCTTTACCCGCGTGGTGGAGACCGGCAGTTTCACTGCCGCCGCCCAGGCCCTCCAGAGCGCCAAGTCGTCGGTCAGCGAGACGGTGCGAGCGCTCGAGGAGCGTATGGGCGTGCGCCTGCTCGACCGCACCACGCGCCGCGTACGCCCCACCGAGGCCGGGACCGCGTTCTACCGTCACTGCCGGCGGTTACTCGACGATCTCGCATTGGCACGCGGCGAGGCCCAGGCCACCCAGAAGGAACCTGCCGGAAGGCTTCGCATCGCCGCCCCCGATGGGTTCGCCGAGCGCTACATCGTGCCCGGCCTGCCTGCCTTTCTCGCCGCCTATCCGACGATCGACATCGAACTGATCGCGGGAAGCGCTGCACTGCGGCTGGTCGAGGAGGGAATCGATCTCGCCATCCGCATCGTGGAGAAGCCCGAACCCAGCCTCGTCGTGCGCCGCATCGCCACGTCGCGCGTCGTCATCGTTGCGACGCCAGGCTATCTCGCGCACCACGGGGCGCCCCGCACGCCGCGCGACATCCTGGGCCACCGGCTGATCGCCTTCGCGCCGCTCGCCTGGCGGGACACCTGGCGCATCGGCAAGGAACCCATCGCAGTCCAGCCCCGTCTTCTCGTCAACAGTTCCGAGTCCTTGCGCGCCGCGGCACTCTCCGGCCTGGGTCTCGCCGCGGTTCCGGAGTGGCTGATCGCCGATGCGCTGGCCGCCGGCCTCCTTGCCCGAGTCCTGGCCAACCACGAGACCCCTTCCGGCGGCATCTATGCCGTCTACCCGACCAACCGCCTTCTCGCGCCGAAGATCCGTGCGTTCGTCGACCACACCGTGCGCGACCTGCGCAGCCGCGGACTATCCCGGTAGGGAATCGGAGGGTCGAAACGGCAGCAAGAACGTGAGTTCGTGCTTGTTGTTGTGGAGGTGCAGGACCGTCGCGCCGGGGATGGCGGCAAAGGCCCTGGCGGTTTCATGATCGGTCTCGCCCTGGAACTTGATGGTGCAGACGAAGTTCCGGACCAGGCCGGTCGCCCGCCAGCGCTCCACCAGTCGAAG
This sequence comes from uncultured Alphaproteobacteria bacterium, assembly GCA_903929895.1. Taxonomy (GTDB): domain Bacteria; phylum Pseudomonadota; class Alphaproteobacteria; order Reyranellales; family Reyranellaceae; genus Reyranella. The sequence continues at coordinate 2,540 of CAIYWM010000320.1, read as the reverse complement.
CAGCCGCGCCGGGTAGCAGATCACGTCGGAGAACAGCCAGTCGACGGGGCCGACGCTGGCGGGATCGAGTCCGAACGCGCTCTCTCCCCGCCACTCGACTCCCGGCATAGCCACCACTTTGGGATCGAGCGGCGCCTTGTCGACCGCGACGACGCTGGCACCAAGCCGCGCAATGACCCACGTCCAGCCGCCCGGACAGGCGCCGAGATCGAGGCAGCGTTCGCCCGGCTGCGGCCAGCGGCGCAGCCGCACCAGCGCCTCCCAGAGTTTCAGATAGGCGCGGCTGGGTGGCCCGACCTTGTCTTCGACGAGGTCCACCTCGCCGTTGGGAAAAGGCGAACTGCAGGATGCAGCCGCGAGTATCCGGTCGGGCGCGAGCAGGGTCCACGATCCCAGCGGCGCGGCCGGCGCGGCCGTCGGAAAGACCACCGGCTTGGCCGAGACGTGCGGCAACTTCTCCTGAATGAGCGCGGCACGGCGATGATGCACGGGTGCGTACATCGCCCAGTTGCGCTGGATGTCGCGAAGGGCTTTGGCCGCCGTGCCGATCGACGCCACCGGCAGCTCGACGCACTCGCGCCAGATGTTGGCAGCCCAAGCGACCTCGTGCGCCGGCGCATCGGACAGGAGCAGGCGGCCATGTTCGGCCCGCACTATGACGCCCGCCCGCGCGAGTTCCTCGCGCAGCTGGCTCTCGAATCCTTCGGCGGCGAGATAGGCTGCGGTCACGCGATCGCTTGGCATCGGAGATTGAACATAATCAATCTCATTGTAACAGGCCGGCCATGGAAAATCCGGCAAACCTCATGTTAGCGTTACACACCTACGACGGAGAGAGTCTCATGTTCACCAAACGCTTCCTGATCGCCGCGATGCTCGCCGGGTCGATCGCCGCCACCGGCGCGGCGACCAGTGTCGCCTACGCCCAGGGTCAGCCGATCGTCGGCATGTCTACGGTCATCACCTAGTCGATCGACGCACCCATCACCGCCATCGACCCGGCCAAGCGCACCGTCACCTTGACCGGTCCGGCCGGCCGCTCGCTGACGTCCAACGTCGGCGCCGGCGTAAAGATGGACACCAGCAAGGTTGGCGACCGCGTCTCGGTGGCGTACGAGGAGAAGCTCAGCTTCGTCCTGTCCGGCCCGAACACCGCCACCCCGGGCGGCCGCGATGTCAGCGTCACCGCCGCGGCGACGACGGGCACCCGCGCCGCCGGCGTCATGGCCGACCAGACCGTCGCCAACTGGTGGGTCACGGGCGTCAACACCTCGGCCAACACGATTTCGCTCGTGAATCCCAACGGCGGCGAGGTCAGGACCTACAACGTCGTGGCGCCCGAAGGCCGCGCCCAGCTGCCGCGCGTCAAGACCGGCGACAAGCTGACGGCGATCGACACGCAGGTGCTGGTCGTCGCGATCTCGCCCAAGAAGTAGCATCTCAGGGAAAAGCGGAACCGGCCTTAAGTGACCGGTTCCGCCGTCCGAAGAGGGATCATCCGCCGCGCCGGGAAAGCGTCCCCTGAATGCGCAGACCCGCGCCGCGCAAGTCGAGCGTCAAGCGATCGCCAAGGATGCGCCCCTGGACGCCGAGGGCAATCGGGGAACAGGTCTGATTGGCCTGAAGTCGAACCTCGCCACCGATATCGCCGCCAGCGGAGATCGCGAGGGCGATCGTCACCGAACCGCAAGTTGGACTTGAAATCCGGCCGGACAGCCGGTCGCCCCTGACGTCCAGCTCGGCCGTGAGAACGCGGGATATGCCCCCTGTATCCACGGCGGCCAGCGAGCCGGCATAGGAGCCCTCGAAGGGACTTGCGGCGCTGCGAGGGGCAACGGCCTGTAGAGGGGGCGACGGTGTTCCACGATTCAGGTCGGCAGAGCCGCCACCCACCGCGCCGCCGAAGGTCATGTGCAATTTGCCATTCGAGGCCTGACCCTGGATCACCAGGGGAAACCGCGCGCACGACGCATCCACCCCCTGCGCGTCGCCCGTAATCGCGCCCGACGGTGATATGCGAACCGACAGCGGCGCGGCGCCGCAACTCGTGCTCGTCATGGTCCCGCTGCCCGCGCCATTGGCGACGCGAAGGGAGATCGAAGGGGTAGCACTTGGCCGAAGAGCCACCGGTCCCGAGGGCGAGAAGAAGCCGACATAGGTCCCGTCGAAAGGCCCCGCTACGGGCGCGGGGGTGGACGTTGAAAGGGCCGGCACATTAGTGACGCTGCGGGCGCGGGCCTCGTCCTCGACCTTCCGCCTCTCTTCCTCGCCTCTGCGCAGCAGGTCCTGGAACTGAGCGGCTGTCAGAAATCCGGTCGCCGGTTGAGACTGGGCTTTCTGCTAGGCCGTGATCATCTCGCGCGACCGCGGACCGAAGGTCCCGTCGCTGCCGCGCGTGTCGAAGCCTGCGGCCGTCAATCCAATCTGGACTTTCTGTCGTTCCGGCACGCCAAGACGCAGGCTCGCTTCAGCGGATTCGGCGGCCTTGCGCTCGTCCCGTTCCGCGTGTGGCGCAGCCGTGAACGATTGGGCTTTCGATG
>CAIYWM010000319.1 GCA_903929895.1 uncultured Alphaproteobacteria bacterium | reverse complement strand
GTCCCCGCACTCGAACAGCGCATCGAGCGGCAAGGTCCAGGGCGAGACATCGACGCCGCGCATGTTGCGCGGACGGCCGTCGGCGCTGCGCCCGCACCGCTCGATGACGACGGCATGGCTGAGCTTCTCCTGTCGCCAGACCTTCGCCAGTTCCTCGATGCCACCGTCGTCCCCGAGGGCGATCTCGTCGACGGTCACATCTTCCCCGGTGGCCCGCACGGCCGAGCGCACGGCCTCGACGCAGGGCGTGTCGACGGCGATGCGCGCCGGCACGCCACAGGCCACCAGAGACGCGGCGAGCAACGCCGTGCCCACGGGCCCATCGGTCTCCGGCGCAGCGACATCGCCGCGCGGCACGAAGAAGCCGGTGATGAGCCCCACGCGCGTGGCCGTGGCGAGCGACACCGCCGCCTCGGCCAGTCCGCCGCGATTGGCGTCGATCAGTTGCTGCGTCCGGCGGCCCACGTCGCGACACACCAGGGCCTCGATGGCGGCGATACGGCGATCCTGCTCACTTGTCCTTGGCGACATAAACTCCCTTCCAGTCCACCGGCGAATCGTCGATCAGCTCGTCGAGTCGCCCGCGCATCATCTGATAGTAACTCTGGCGCCATCCCGCCGCCGCCGCCGCCGCCTCGCACGCCTCGATCATCTCGAGTGCCTCGGCGAAGCCGCCACTACGGTAGAGCCTGAGGAATTCGTCCTGCCGCGCGAGCAGCGCGGCATAGGCCGGCGAGTTCGCGACCTCGGCATCGCCCAGAAGCACGTGGACCCGCTCGGGCTCGGTCTTTCCCTTCACGGTGACGAGGTCGATCTCCAGCGTCGCATAATCCCCGACCTCCTCGCGTGTCTTGTGGCCGATGATGACGCCCACGCCATAGGTCTTGCACTGGCCTTCGAGGCGTGAGGCCAGGTTCACGCCGTCGCCCAGGCAGGAATAGGTGAAGCGCTGGGTCGAGCCGAAATTGCCGACCGACGCGAGGGCGGTGTTGAGGCCGACGCCGATGTTCACGGGAATGTGCCGGCGGCCCTCGGCTTCCGCCTCGGCCTTCCATTCCTCGTTCAGCACGACCAGGCGCGCCTGCATCGCCAGCGCCGCATCGCAGGCGAGCGCGGCATGGCGCTCGACCGGCAGCGGCGCGTTCCAGAACGCCATGATGGCGTCGCCCATGTACTTGTCGATCGTGCCCTTGCGGCCCAGGATCAGGTCCGTCATGGGCGTCAGGAAGCGGTTCATGAACCGCGTCAGACCCTGCGGATCGAACTGCTCGGAGATGGTGGTGAAGCCGCGCACGTCGGTGAACATCACCGTGATCTCGCGCTGCTCGCCGCCGAGCTGCAGCAGGCTGGGATTGCGGGCGAGCTGCTCGACGAGGTCGGGCGACAGGTACAGGCCGAAGGCGCCGCGGATCTCCGCCCGCTCCCGCTCCGTGCGCATGAAGGCGAGTGCCGTGCCGCCAACATAGATCGCCGCCAGGGTCGCCGGGGGATAGATCGGATCGAACAGCAGTTGGTACTGGGAATAGGCGAGCCACGGCACGATCAGCCCGGCCCCGATGAGAATCGCGGCGACGAACGCCATCCTGCCGGCCGACAGCCGGGGCAGCAGGACGACCATCAACAGGCCCATGGCCGCGAGGTACATGAACTCCGCGCCGTCGGCATAGTCGGGCCGGGCGAGGAACTTCTGTTCCAGCATCTGCTCGGCGAGCTGGGCATGGACCTCGACGCCCGGCACGCCGTCCTGCACGGGCGTGTTGCGCAGGTCCTTGAGGCCGATCGCGCTGGTACCCACGAAGATCACCTGGCCTTCGAGCTTCTCGGCCGGCACCTCGTCCTTCAGCACGGCGCGGGCGGAGATGAACCGCTGCGGCTGGTGGCCGGTATCGTAGAGCACGACCCGGCCGCGGCCATCGGTCGGCACCTCGATGGCACCTGTCTTGATGGCGACGATGCCGGTCTTCTCGCCGAACGACATCTCGCCGCTCGCGCCTGAAGACTTGACCAGATAGGAGGACGCCTCCTGCGCCACCCGCAGCGCCTCGATCGACAGCGACGGGAAAAGGCCCTCGAATCCGGCGACGCGGAACAGCATCGGCACGCGGCGGATCACGATGCTGTCGACGTCGGTGTTGACGCTGCCGTTGCCCTTGGCGGCGGCCTCCAGGATGTCGAGGGACTTCACCGTGCCGCCCTGCTGCGGCAGGAACTGGCTGGGCTGGTCGCCGGCGAAGGCGACGCCGTGGAAGGTGCGCGGCGGCTTGCCCGTGCCCTTCACGTCGAAGCCGAAGCCCGTGACGACCCTCGACTGCGCCATCGCGTCGGCCAGCACCTTGTCGTTGTCCTGCACCGCCGCGGCCAGCTTCTGCACCGTCTCGGGATCGGTGAAGGCCACGAGGTCGCGCACCATGCGGCTGATCGAGGACCTGTCCGGCTCGGCGAACACGGCGTCGAAGGCCACGACGGCGACGCCCCTCTCGGCGAGCTTGTCGATCAGGCGCGCGATGATGGTGCGCGGCCACGGCCACTGGCCGTATTCCTGCAACGCCGCCTCGTCGATGTCGACGATGCGCACCGGTGTCTCGGGATTGTAGGTCCGCGGCTCGAGGCGCTGGTAGCTGTCGAAGGCGAAATCGCGGATGCGCGTCACCGCCGCCGGATCGGCGATGCGCAGCACGAGGGCGCCCAGTAGGACAAGCATCGCGACGACGATCGGCGCCCGTCGCGAATTGATGCAGCGCAACAGCCAGCTCACGCGCTTTCGATCCCCTGATCCCCCAACAACGTCACTTTACAGAGGAAGGCGCCCAAGCCAAATAGCGCGACCTTGCCGCCCGCACCCAGCCAGACCGCCCTGCACGGCATCTACTTCAAGATGAGCGCGCTCGTGCTCTTTTGCACGATGGACGCGATGGTCAAGGGGCTGGGCGGCACCTACGGCTCCTTCCAGCTCATGGTCTTCCGCAGCGCCGTGGCCCTGCTGCCCGTCGCGGTGATGATCTGGCATGCCGGCGGCCTGCGGGTGGTGCGCAGCACCCGGCCGGGGCTGCAGGCTCTGCGGGTCGCCATCGGCTTCGGCAGCATGTTCGGCTTTTTCTACGCCTTCCCGCGCATGCCGCTGGTCGATGCCTATGCGATCTCCTTCGCCGCGCCCCTGTTCATGGTGGCGCTGTCGGTACCGAGTCTCGGCGAGCCGGTCGGCTGGCGGCGCTGGACCGCGGTCGGCGTGGGCTTCCTGGGCGTGCTGATCATGCTCGATCCCTGGGCGATCGAGTTCCACCTGGTCTCTCTGGTCATCCTGGCGGCAACCTTCTGCTATGCGCTCTCGACCGTGCTGGTCCGCAAGCTGAGCCGCCACGATCCCGACGTCGTGACCCTGTTCTGGTTCGCCGTCGTCGGCAGTCTCGTGTCGCTGGCCTGCGCCCTCCCGGAATGGAAGTGGCCGCCCTTGCTCGACTGGGTCTGGTTGCTGACGCTCGGCCTGCTGGGCGGCTGCGCCCAGATCCTGATCACCCGGGCCTGGCGGCTCGCCCCGGCCGCCATTCTGGCGCCGTTCGACTATGTCGCCATCGTACTCGCCATGGCCTACGGCTACCTGTGGTTCGAGGAGGAGCCGTCCTGGACCGTCTGGTACGGCTTGCCGCTCGTCATCGGCTCGGGCCTCTACATCCTCCACCGCGAGCGGGTCCGGGCGCGGGCTCTCCGGAAAACCCTAATCTCCTAGGGTTTTTGTCGGGATTGACGAATCGCCTCGACAACCACATCTTGTGGGTATGACCGACACCACCTTCTCCGTGACTTCCAATGCGGCCAAGCGGATCGCCTTCCTGGCTTCCAAGGAGCCCAAGCCCGTCATGATGCGGGTGGCGGTCCTCGGCGGCGGCTGCTCGGGCTTCCAGTACAATTTCTCGTTCGAGGAAGCGCGCAACGAGGACGACCTGGTCATCGAGCATGACGGCGCCGCCGTCCTGGTCGACGCCACCTCGCTCGAGTTCCTCAAGGGCAGCCAGCTCGACTATGTCGAGGAAATGGTAGGCGCCGCGTTCCAGGTGAAGAACCCGAACGCCACCTCCTCCTGCGGCTGCGGCAACTCGTTCAGCGTTTAAGCCGAGCGAAGCCCGGCTGCTGAGCGGCAGGACATTGCGTAGCAATGTCCGGGAGCGCCGAAGAAAGAACGCCCACTTCGGCCCCATCGCCCCATAAAGCGGGGCACTTCCCCATGTGAATGGTGAAGCAGACGATCCCGTCCGCGTTGCGGCTGCGGCTTCTTCTTCCCTGACGGGCCGGCTGGTAGCCTCCCGGCCTTCAGGGAGCTTCAATGAACATCGGACGACGCGGCTTCGCCTTCTCGGCGGCGAGCCTTCTTGCCCTTCCCGCGACCGCGCAGGAGGCCTGGCCGGCCCGACCGGTCACCCTCGTGGTGCCCTATCCGCCCGGCAATGCCGCCGACATCAGCGGTCGCCTCCTGCTCGAACCGCTGTCGACGGAGATCGGGCAGCGCCTGGTCATCGACAACCGGGCCGGCGCCTCGGGCATCATGGGCAGCGCCAGCGTCGCCCGCGCCGCGCCCAACGGCTACACCTTGCTCCTCACCTCGAATTCGCCGATCGCCAGCGGCCCATGGGTCACGAAGAACGTGCCCTATGTCGTCGAGCGCGACTTCACACCGATCGCCGGCATCGCGCGCGGCGCCCTTGTCCTGCTGGCCGCTTCCGACGTGCCGGTCAGCACCACCGCCGAGTTCGTGGCCTACGTGAAGGCCAATCCCGGCAAGACGAGCTACGGCTCGTTCGGCCAGGGCAATCTCAACCACCTGATCATGGAGATGCTGCGCCTGCGCCTCGGCCTAGACATGGTGCATGTCCCCTATCGCGGCAGCGGCCCGGCGCAGCTCGACCTCGCGGCCGGCCGCATCCAGTTCCTGTTCGACGGCGCCCCCGGCGCGCTGGCCCGCATCAAGGCGGGACAGGCCAAGGGCCTCGCCGTCTCGACCCTCAAGCGCTCGCCCACCCTGCCCGACATGCCGACCTTGGCCGAATCGGGCCTGCCCGAGCTACGCGGCATGGATGCCGGCGGCTGGGTCGGCCTGTTCGGCCCGGCCCAGACACCGGCCCCGGTCGTCGAGCGCCTCAACGGCGCGGTGCGGGCCGTCATCCCCGCGACGCAGGCCAAACTGCTCGAACAGGGTCTGGAGACCTTCACCGTCAACAGCCCCGCCGACTTCGCAGCCTTCGTGCGCGCCGACAGCGAGAAATGGCGGCAGGTCGTGCAGGAGGCGAAGATCGAGCCGCAGGACTGAGGCATGCTATGAGGGCGGCAAGAGAGGCAGCCTGAACTCATGAAAATCGCCACCTGGAACGTGAACTCCGTCCGCAAGCGCACCGGCAATCTGGTGGCGTGGCTGCAGGAGGCCAAGCCCGACATCGTCGTGCTGCAGGAGATCAAGGCGCAGGAGCCGCAGTTCCCCACGCTCGAGGTCGAGGCGGCCGGCTACAAGGCGGCGATCGTCGGCCAAAAGGGGTTCAACGGCGTCGCCTTCCTGTCCCACCATGCGTTCGACGTGACGGCGCGCGCCCTGCCCGGTGCCGCCGAAGATGAGCCGGCGCGCTATGTCGAGGGCCGGGTCCATACGCCGCGCGGGCCGCTGACGGTCGGCGGACTGTACCTGCCCAACGGCAATCCGGTCGGCACCGAGAAGTTCACCTACAAGCTCGCCTGGATGGAGCGGCTGCTGGGCCACGCCCGCGAGCTGCTATCCCGCGAGGAGATGTTCGTGCTGTGCGGCGACTACAATGTCTGCCCGACCGAGATGGACGTGTTCGATCCCAAGGCCTTCGCCGGCGACGCGCTCTGCCAGCCCGAATCGCGGGCCGCGTTCCGCAAGCTGCTCAACCTAGGCCTGACCGACGCGGTGCGGGCGTTCCATCCTGATGGCGAGCAGTACACGTTCTGGGACTACCAGGCCGGCGCCTGGCCCAAGGGCAACGGGCTGCGCATCGACCACCTGCTGCTCTCGCCACAGGCCGCCGACCGCCTCACGGCCGTCGGCATCGACAAGACCGAACGCGGCAAGACCGAACCGTCGGACCACGTCCCGGTCTGGTGCGAGCTTGACGTGGCGGCTTAGGAAATCATGTCGTCCTGAGCGCCGCGAAGGACCTCACGCCCGCCAGGGAGTCCGCTGGTCGTTGCGTCAGGTCCTTCGCTCTGCTCAGGACGACAGAAGAATGTAGCTACTCCGCGCCGGCACCGATCACGCCGCCGTCGGCGATGATGCACTGGCCGCAGATGAAGTTGCCGGCCTTGGAGGCGAGGAACACCGCGACGCCGCCGATGTCGTCGGGCTGGCCGATGCGCTTCAGGGCCGCCTTGTTCTCCTGAGCGGCGCGGATCTGCGGATTGTCCCACAGCGCCTTGGCGAAGTCGGTCTGGATCAGGCCGGGCGCGATGGCGTTGACGCGGATGTTGTGCTTGCCCCACTCCATGGCCAGCGACTTCACCAGCGAGAGATCGGCTGCCTTGCTCATGTTGTAGGCGGCGATATGGGCTGAGCCAACCAGCGCGCCGATCGACGAAACGATGATGAAGGCGCCGTCCTTCCGTTCCGCCATCTCCGGGCCGACCATGTTCATCAGCCACAGGTTCGACATCACGTTGTTCTGCATGATCTTCTGGAACACCTCGTCCTTCAGCCCCGTGAGCGGGCCGAAATACGGGTTGGAGGCGGCGTTGCAGACCATGATGTCGATGCGGCCATAGGCCTTGCGGGCCTCGGCCACGAGGTTCTCGAGCTGGCCCTTGTCGGAGATGCTGGCCGCGACGGCCGTGGCCTCGCCACCCTTCTCCTTGATCCCCTTCACCACTTCCTCGCAGGCCGGCAGCTTGCGACTCGACACCACGACCTTGGCGCCATGGGCGGCCATCTGTTCGCAGATCGAGCGGCCGATGCCACGGCTGCCGCCGGTTACCACGGCCACCTTGCCGGAAAGATCGAACATCATCGGTCGTCTCCTCGTTTTCCTGTCAGCTGATTGATCGCCCCAACATGAACCGGCCAGGGAAATTGGTCGATAGGTATGAGTTTCTCCAGTCGGCACAGAGTCGGCCGACCATGCCCTCCCTCCGTGCAAGGCCGAATGATGGTATCTGGGACGTTCAACGGCTTCGTCGGGGGAGGAAAGTCGATGGTGTATCTGGAGCTGAGCGTAGGCTGGAAACTGGTGCTGGCGGTTTGCGTCCCGGCCCTGTTGGCGATCGTCATCCTCACGGCCGAAGCCCGTGGTCCGCTCTCGGCGTCGATCCAGTCCTGCAAGGGCGTGGTGGCGCCCTATTTCAACGGCATTGCCATGCTGTTCAGCCTCTATGCCGCCTTGCTGGCCAGCGATGCCTGGCAGAAGGACATCCAGGCCCGCCGCTTCGTGACCGGCGAGACCAATGCCGCGCGCCTGATCGCCCATACCGCACACGCCATGGGCGTCACGGCAGCCGTGATCCCGAAACTCAGGAACTACCTCGAAGCCTCCAGCGGCGAGATGGACCACGGGAAGGTGATCCAGGCGGCTCGCGGCAAGACCGAGAATGCGTTCGACGACCTCATGGGCGCGATCGTGCGGGAGCCCGGCCTCGATTCCTAGTCGCGGGCCATCCTGATCGGCGAGGCCCAGACCATGATGAGGGCGCGGGAGGACAGGGTGCATCTCGCCAGCGATGCCACGGTGCCGCTCAAGGGCCTCGCCATGGTGATCTTCGGCGCGATCACCCAGATCGCCCTGATGCTCGTACATCTCGGCCAGAGGCGGCCGATGCGGGTCGCCGTGAGCCTTTTCACGGTGTCGTTCAGCACCTGCCTGGTCCTCACCGCGATCTTCGGGGCGCCCTTCCAGGTCTTCATGCCGCACCAGCCCGGGGCCTCGCTGAGCGAGGTCCTGAGAGGACTATAGGGAGTCCGCAGGCGCGGACAGCCCCTCATCAGCGCGTCAGCAACGCGATCAGCTCGACATGCGCCGACCAGAGGAACTGGTCGATGGGCATGAGTTTTTCCAGCCGGTAGCCGCCGTCCTGCAGGGTCCGCACGTCGCGGGCGAAGCTGGCGGGGTCGCAGGAGCCGTAGACGATGCGCTTGACCTTCGAGGCGGCGAGTTCGGCGCATTGCGCGGCGGCACCCGCGCGCGGCGGGTCGAGCACGACGGCGTCGAAGGCTTCGAGTTCCTTGGTGCTCAGCGGCCGGCGGAAGAGATCGCGCAGTTGCACGGTCACGCGGTTGCCGCCCAGCTTGCGCGCCGCGGCATCGACGGCGGCGACCGAGGGGCGGTCGTACTCGAACAGGCTGAGCTTGCCCGGCTTGCCGAGCGACAGAGCGCCGATGCCGGCGAACAGGTCGGCGAGATGCGTCGCCTCCCCGGCCCAGGCGTTGACGCCGGC
>CAIYWM010000318.1 GCA_903929895.1 uncultured Alphaproteobacteria bacterium | reverse complement strand
GTTGGGGGCAGACATGGTGGGGCAGTTTGTAGGGGAATCGCTGATTTTAGGGTGTATGGGCTGGCTTGTCGGTAAACTTCCGCCCATTCAAGAAAGTGACCATGGCCACCACCGAACAACTTCTCCAAGCTCTGCAAGCCGTCATTGACCCGAACACGGGCAAAGATTTCGTATCCACCAAAACGCTGAAGAACCTGCAAGTCGAAGGCGGCGATGTGTCGTTTGAAGTCGAGCTGGGTTATCCGGCAAAGAGCCAAATTCCGGGCATTCGACAAGCACTGATTGCGGCCGCCAAAGGCGTGGCGGGCGTGGCCAATGTGTCGGCCAACGTGACCAGCAAGATCACGGCCCACAGCGCTCAGCGTGGCGTGGCGCTGCTGCCGCAGGTCAAAAACATCGTGGCCGTGGCCTCGGGCAAGGGCGGCGTGGGCAAGAGCACTACCGCCGTCAACCTGGCGCTCGGCCTCGCCGCCAATGGGCTGACGACCGGGCTGCTCGATGCCGACATCTATGGCCCCTCGATGCCGCGCATGCTGGGGGTGACGGAGAAGCCCGAGTCGGCCGACGGCAAGATGCTGAAGCCGATCGAGAAGTACGGGCTCAAGACCATGTCGATCGGCTACATCGTGAACGAGGACACGCCGATGATCTGGCGGGGCCCCATGGTGTCGAGCGCGCTGGAGCAGATGCTGCGCGACGTCGAGTGGGGCAACCTCGACGTGCTGGTGGTCGACATGCCGCCGGGCACCGGCGACGCGCAGCTCACGCTCGCCCAGCGTGTCGCGCTGGCCGGCGCCGTCATCGTCTCGACGCCGCAGGACATCGCCCTGGTCGACGCGCGCAAGGGCCTCAGCATGTTCCGCAAGGTCGCGGTGCCGGTGCTCGGCATCGTCGAGAACATGAGCTACTTCCTGTGCCCCCATTGCGGCGAGCGCTCGGAGATCTTCGGCCATGGCGGTGCCCGCGAGGAAGCCGACAAGCTCGGCGTGCCGTTCCTCGGCGAGGTCCCGCTTCATCTCGACATTCGCACGACGTCCGACAGCGGCCATCCCATCGTCGTATCGAAGCCCGACAGCGCCCACGCGCAGGTCTACAAGAACATCGCCGGCCGCGTCTGGAAACAGCTCTCCGCCAACCAGCGCGGCGCCCGCAAGGCGCCGAACATCGTGGTGCAGTGACTGATGTCGTCCTGAGCGGAAGCGAAGGACCTCACCGGGCGGCCAGACAGGGACCTTCGTCATGGGCACCCGTCAATATTGGACCTACATCCTGGTCAGCAGCTCCGGAAACGCGATGTACATCGGCGTCACGAACGATCTCGAACGCCGGATCTGGGAACACCGCAACGGGCAAGGCAGCACGTTTGCCAAGAAATACCGGGCAACTCGGCTGGTCTATGCCGAGGAATACGACAATCCGAACGACGCCATCGCACGCGAAAAGCAGCTGAAGGGCTGGCGGCGCGAACGCAAGAACGAGCTCGTGCGTACGATCAATCCAGAATTTCGAGATCTGATGCCGAGCAAGTAACTGGCGTGAGGTCCTTCGCTGCGCTCAGGACGACAAAATACAGTACAGGAACCTACCCCAGGTCGTCCTGAGGTGGTGTGATTGTGGATGAAGGGCGGCTTGAGTGGCTGCTCTCCAAGAGGGAACTAATGCGGGGTCACTGCGAG
>CAIYWM010000317.1 GCA_903929895.1 uncultured Alphaproteobacteria bacterium | reverse complement strand
CGCAGCGCATAGGTCTTGGGCGGATAGGGCTTGGCGTTGGCGCCGGCGGGCTTCTCGATCTTTTCGACGACGATCACATCGCCCACCGAGACGACGTCGCGCGGGCCGCGCGGCGCGGCGCCGACCGTCTGGTTTTGCAGGGTCGGGCGAGCCCAGGTCATCTCCGCGAAAGGCACGGTGCCCTCGCCGCCGTCCGGCAGGCCGACAAGCTGGACCGACTGCGCCTCGACCTTGCTGACGACCGCGAGTTGCCAGGCCGGTGGCCCGGCCAGCGGGCGGCGCTGGACGATTCGGGCGAACTCCTCTTCCCAGACGCTCATGTCAGGGATCTTGGCATAGGGTCCGCGCCAGCCGTGGCGCCGGTCATACGCGATCAAACCGTCGCGCAGCGCATTGTCGGCGACGGATTGAATGGCGGGATCGAGCGTCGTGCTGACGGTCAGGCCGCCTTCGTAGAGCCCCTTCTCGCCGTAGGCTGCCATGAGGTTGCGGCGCACTTCCTCGGCGAAGAAGTCGGCCTGCGCCACATCGGTGGCGCTGCGGCGGCGATACTGCAGCTTCTCGGCCCTCGCGGCCTGTTCCTCGGCGGCAGTGATGTAGCCGTCTTCGGCCATGCGATGCAGGACGTAGTCGCGCCGGGCGTAGGCTTCCTTCTCGTTGCGGATGATGTGGTAGCGATTCGGCGCCTTCGGGAGGGCCGCGAGATAGGCGATCTCCGACAGCGACAGTTCGTCGAGCGACCGGTCGAAGTAATTGAGGGCGGCCTGAGCCACGCCGTAATTGCCCGAGCCGAGATAGATCTCGTTCAGATAGAGCTCGAGGATGCGCTCCTTGGAGTAGGTTTCCTCGATTCGGAAAGCGAGGATGGCCTCCCGGATCTTGCGCGAGAGCGTCGCCTGGTTGGTGAGCAGGAAGTTTTTGGCGACCTGCTGGGTGAGGCCCGACGCACCCTCGGGCCGCTTGCCCGGATTGGCGACGTTGGCCATCATTGCGCGAACGACGCCGATGAAGTCGATGCCGGGATGGGTGAAGAAACGCTGGTCCTCGGCCGCGACGAAGGCTTCGAGCACGCGCCGGGGCATGGCGGCCACCGGCACGAAGACGCGCTTCTCGCGCGCATACTCGGCCAGGAGCTTGCCATCCGCGACGTAGAGCCTGGTTAGCGTCGCCGGCTGGTAATCGGCGAGCTGCTTGTGATCGGGCAGCCCATGACTGAAATGCCAGAAAAGGCCTGCGACGGTGCCGGTGCCGACGATGAGAGCGGCAGTGGCAAAAGCCAGACAGATCTTGATGAAATTGAGCACGGTCACTTTCTACGCGGCGCCCTTAAGGCCTTCAATGTCGCAGGATGTCCCCGACTTATGCCTTTCTTGTGGCGCCTGCCCCGAAATAGGCATCCACGGACGCCCTGAGCGCCCGGGCGAGCGCCATCTGGTGCTGGCGCACGGTCAGCAGCTTTTCGTCCTGGGCGTTTGACAGGTAACCCAGTTCGACCAACGCGGCCGGGATCTCGGGCGAGGTCAACACGGCAAAGCCAGCCTGCCGATGCGTTCGGGGCAGCAGGCGGACGCCGTTGCGAGCGAACGTGGCGACGACGGTGTCAGCCAGCCGCCGCGAATCGTTCACCGTGCCGCGCTGGCTCATCGCCACCAGGGTCTGCGCCACGTTATCCGGCTGATCCGACAGATTCATGCCCGAAACCACGGCTCCGGCACGGTTTTCCCGAGCCGCGAGCGCAGCCGCCTCGCGGTCCGTTGCCTCCTCCGAAAGCGTGTAGACCGAGGCACCGCGCACGTCGTTGTCGCTGTGGGCATCGGCGTGCAGCGACAGGAACAAATCGGCCTTCGCGGCCTGGGCTCTCGCCACCCGCTCGCGCAGGGGCACGTAGCTGTCGGTGTTGCGCGACAGCAGGACCCGATAGCGATTTCCGGCCAGCAGTTCGCGTTGCAGGTCTCGCGCGATTGCCAGGACCACGGTCTTCTCCCGTGTGCCACGGCTGCCGAGCGCTCCGGGATCGCGGCCACCGTGCCCCGGATCGAGAAAGACCAGCTTCGGCTTCGCCATCGGCACGGCGGGAGTCGGCTTGGCCATCGACTTTGGCCGCGTTTTCGACGGGGCTGCCAGCACCCCGCTCGAGCCCATTCCAAGCACACTCACGCCGGCCAGAACGGCGAGCAGATGACGGCGACGGAAGTCGGACATGGCAAACGCCAATGAACAAAGGGATGAATACGAATTCGAATATGTTAAAGCACTACCAGAAGAAGACCGGTAAAATCAATTTGTTTCAATAGCTTAAACCATCAAACTCAGAAGACACAATCTTTTGATTGTCGACCCGTTTCTAACCCCGTATGTTGCGTTCGCGAGCAGTCGCCGTCGTTCGTAGCGCGCCTTAGGGTCGCGCTCCGACGGCAGTTTCCGAGCCAGGCTGGGCTCGCGCCCTTGCAGAAATGGGGGCGCGGCCGGTCTGCGGAGGGACTGTCAGGCAGGCGGTGGCTATCAGGAAACTCGAGGTTGGCAGGACCCTGTCGTGGTCCGGCGGCGCGAAGCTTCCCCGTCTTGGCCGGAGTTGGCCGTTCGACGGGTCGATGACGCGGCGCTCCCCTCGCACGACGGAGGCGGCATGGCCGCCGGTCGCTCGCACCGGTTGGGATCGGACGCCTCGGAGCGAGCCCATGGCAAGGCGTATGCTCATCGACGCAAGTCACCCGGAAGAGACCCGGGTCGTTGTGGTCGATGGAACGAGACTTGAAGAATTCGACTTCGAAACCGCGAGCCGTAAGCCCCTCAAGGGCAATATCTACCTCGCGAAGGTCATCCGCATAGAGCCGTCGCTGCAGGCGGCGTTCGTCGAGTATGGCGGCAACCGGCACGGCTTTCTCGCCTTCTCGGAAATCCATCCTGACTACTATCAGATCCCTGTCGCCGACCGCGAACGGTTGATTGCCGAGCAGCAGCGGCTGCACGCCGAGGCCGAGGAAGACGAGCCACGGCGCAGCAACCGAATCGATCGGACCGACATCGAGGAAGCCCGCGCCGATATCATCGAGGCCGCGGCGCAGGACATCGTCAGGATGGCAGCCGCCGTTGACGAGCCTCCGGCCAACGAACCCGCTGCCGACGCGCCCGCGAGCGAACCCGCTGCGGAGGCGACGACTATTGAAGCCGTTGCCGCAGAAGCATCAGCTCCTGAGGCGGTTCGCGACGAAACCATGGCGGCAGATGCCGCGCCGGTACGCGAGCCCGAGCCGCAGGCGCAGCCGGCAGAAATCCCGGTCGAGCGTCTGGACGGTCCGGTTCATGTCGAAGCCGCCGAAGCACCGGTGTCCGAGCCGACTGCCGTGCCTACGTCCGAAGGCGAGACGACAGCCGCTGCCGAAGGTATCGAGCAAGCACCCGAACAGCCCGCCGAATCCTACGGCGAGTCCTCCCCGTCCGAATCGGCCGATCCGGCCGAAGCGCCGCAGCCCGACGTCACGGTCGAGACGCTGGGCGGTGACGAGGTGGTCGAGGAGCGCGAGACGCGCGAGCGCCGCCGCCGCAACCCGATCCGCCAGTACAAGATCCAGGAAGTCATCAAGCGTCGGCAGATCCTGCTGGTGCAGGTCGTCAAGGAGGAGCGCGGCAACAAGGGCGCCGCCCTCACCACCTACCTCTCGCTGGCCGGCCGCTATTGCGTGCTGATGCCCAACGCCGGTCGTGGCGGCGGCAT
>CAIYWM010000316.1 GCA_903929895.1 uncultured Alphaproteobacteria bacterium | reverse complement strand
CGCCGAGGGCGTCACCTACGACCTTCACGGCCACCGCCTCACCCCGGCCCCGGCTGGCACGGTGCTGGCCGAGCCACCGGTGCTGGTGGTGGGCGATTCCTATGCCCATGGCGACGAGGTGAGCGACGGCGAGACCTGGGCGGCCCTGCTGCAGCCGCTGATCGGCCGCCGCACCGTCAATGCCGGCGTGAGCGGCTACGGGCTCGACCAGACCGTCCTGCGCGCCGAGCAGCAGGTACGCGAGGTGAAGCCGGCCGCGCTGGTGCTGGTCTTCATTGCTGACAACCTGCGGCGAGCTGAGATGAAGCGCGTGTGGGGGGCGGAGAAGCCCTATTTCGAGCCAACGGGCAAGACGCTCGCCTTGCGCAACGTCCCCGTCCCGCCCTCGCCTGCGCCCTCAGCCACCCTCGACCTCTGGCAGCGCCTGTTCGGCTGGTCGGTGCTGGTCGCCACGATCCTGCGTCACAAGGGCTGGCAGTACGAATGGTCGATCGACCAGGCCCGCGTGCTGCCGCGCGGCGCCGGCGCGGCCATGGCCTGCCCGCTGCTGAAGCGGCTGGCCGGGCTCGGCGTGCCGACGCTCGTGGTGGCGGAATACGATCCCTATGTCTGGAAGGATGGCGACTATGCGCGCGAGCAGCGCCGTCTCTCGCGCACCGTGCTGGACTGCGCGCGCGCCGCGGGTCTCGGCTCGCTCGACCTGTTCGAGGCGATCGACCAGGGCGTGAAACGCGACGGCTATGCCGCGATGTTCCGGACCTCGCACCCCGGCCCGCTCGGCCACCGGATCGCGGCGGAGCGGATCGCGGCGGCGCTGAAAGACGGCTACATGCCGCCGCGGTAGTTCGGCGCCTCGCGCATGATCTCGACGTCGTGCACGTGGCTCTCGCGCAGGCCCGAGCCGGTGATGCGCAGGAACTGGCAATTGCTCTGCATCTCGCGGATCGTGCCGTTGCCGGTATAGCCCATCGCCGCCCGCAGGCCGCCGACCAGCTGGTGCAGGATGCTGCCCACCGCGCCCTTGTAGGGCACGCGGCCCTCGATGCCTTCCGGAACCAGCTTGAGCGTGCTCTGCACCTCCTGCTGGAAGTTGCGGTCGGCCGAGCCGCGCGCCATGGCGCCGATCGAGCCCATGCCGCGGTACGACTTGTAGGAGCGACCCTGGTAGAGGATCACCTCGCCCGGCGCCTCGTCGGTGCCGGCCAGCAGCGAGCCGATCATGGCGCAGTCGGCGCCGGCGGCGATCGCCTTGGCGAGGTCGCCGGAATACTTGATGCCGCCGTCGCCGATCGCGGGAACGCCCGCGGCGCGGCAGGCTTCGGCCGCTTCCATGATGGCGGTGAGCTGCGGCACGCCGACGCCCGCCACCATGCGGGTGGTGCAGATCGAGCCCGGGCCGATGCCGATCTTGACGGCGTCGGCGCCGGCATCGATCAGCGCCTGGGCGCCCTCGCGGGTGGCGACGTTGCCCGCCATCACCTGGGTGTAGTTGCTGAGCTTCTTGACCCGCGTCACGGCCTCGAGCACGCCCCTGGAATGGCCGTGCGCGGTGTCGACGACGATGACGTCGACGT
>CAIYWM010000315.1 GCA_903929895.1 uncultured Alphaproteobacteria bacterium | reverse complement strand
GAGGATTTGATCGGCCCCGACATCCGCCTGTTCCATCTCACCGTCTGGCCCAAGGATGCCGGCTCCGGCGCCTATGTGAGCTGGCATCAGGACGCGACCTACTTTGCCCTCGAGCCGGCCTGCCACGTCACGGCCTGGGTCGCACTGACCGACGCGCCGGTCGAGGCGGGCTGCATGGAGGTCGTGCCGGGTTCGCACAAGCTCGGGCAGCTGCCGCATGCGGAGATGCAGGATCCGGAGAACCTGCTGTCGCGCGGCCAGGAGCTGGCGGCGGACGTCGATCGCAGCAAGACGGCCTTCATGCCGGTGAAGGCGGGCCAGTTTTCGCTGCACCACACCCATCTCGTGCACAATTCGCGGCCCAACCGCTCGAACGACCGGCGCATCGGGCTCGGCATCAGCTACATCCCGACCTCGGCGCGCTGCATGTCGCCCACGAGGGTCAGCGCGATGCTGGTGCGGGGCGAGGACAGGTACGGACACTTCGACGACGAGCGCCGGCCGCAGCAGGAGGCGGGTCCCGAGGAGCGCGCCTTCCATACCGAGGCGGTCGACAGGTTCCGGAAGATGAATGTCGAACAGACTGACAACAGGGTTGCGGTCGTCAAGAGGTAGGAATGCACACGATCAAGCTGCCGTATCACGACCGGTATCCCTATTCGCCGATCACCGAGCGCAAGGATTACTCGTGGCCGGAGGGCAAGCGGCTCGCGGTCTATCTCGGCCTCAACATCGAGCATTTCGCCTTCGGTGCGGGCGAGGGGCATCTCCTCACCGTCGCCAACCCGCCGCCCGATCCGCGCACCTTTGCGTGGCGCGATTACGGCAACCGGGTGGGCGTGTGGCGTCTGCTGGAGATGTTCGACGAGCTCAACCTGCCCGCCGCGCACCTGATCAATACGACGGTGTTCGACTACGCGCCGCAGAACGTCGACGCCCTGAAGGCCCGCGGCGACGAGTTCATCGGCCATGGCCGCACCAATGCCGAGCGGCATGGCGGCATGTGGGAGGCCGACGAGAAGCGCTTCCTGCAGGAGATCAGCGATTCGATCGAGAAGGCCTCGGGCAAGCGGCCGCGCGGCTGGATGGCGCCGTGGATGGCATCGACCCGCGTCACGCCCGACCTGCTCAAGGAGACGGGCTACGACTTCCTGATGGACTGGCCCAACGACGACCAGCCGATCTGGATGAAGACGCGTTCGGGCCCGCTGATGAGCGTGCCCTATCCGATCGAGGTCAACGACAGCCCGCAGGTGCTGGTGCGCCATCACAGCGGCGAGGAGTTCCGCGACATGATCATCGGCCAGTTCGAGGAGCTGTTGCGGCAGTCGGTGAAGCAGCCGCTCGTCTGCGGCATCGCGCTCCACACGATGATCGTGGGCCAGCCCTACCGGCTGCGGGCGCTGCGCGAGGCGCTGCAGCACATCGCGAATCATCCGCAGAAGGACAAGGTCTGGTTCACGCGGCCCAGCGACATCTACGATCACTGCGCGGCGCTGCCGGCCGGGACTATGACGCCGCCGCCGAAGTGAGGAAGCGGTGACGCCGTGACGTCGATCGACCTCGCGGGCTGGCTGGCGCACGCCGGCCTGCGCAACATGTCTCTCGAGGAGCTGGTCGACGGCTTCGGTCGCCGCCTGAATGAAGCAGGTTTGAGGATTGAGCGCCTGTTCGTCGGCACGAATACGCTCCATCCGATGATTCGGGCACGCAGCCTGACCTGGGGCGCAGGCGAAGGCGTCGGGCAGCATTTCGAGTTCGGCCATTCCGAGATCGATTCGACGGAGATTCGGACCAGCCCTTTCGCGGTCATGCTGCGCGACGGCATCGCCGAGCAGCTCCGCCGCCTCGATGGGGCCGACGATCTGGCCGCTGTTCCGGTCTTTGGGGAGCTGCGGGCCGCCGGGATGACCGAATGGATCGGATGGGTCCAGTCGTTCGGTGAATTTTCGCTACAGGTCGGCAGCCTGACCGAGGTCGAGCATTCGGAGCGGCTGGGGCTCATCGTCTCCGCTTCGACCGACCGGCGGGACGGCTTTCGCGACGAGGATATCGCCTTCCTGCGCGAGGTGGTGCCGATCTTCGCCCTTGCCGTGAAGGCCACCAGCCTGCGGGGCATCGGCCACGGCCTGCTCGCGGCCTATCTCGGAAATGACCCGGCGAGCCGCGTCCTCTCCGGCACCGTCCTGCGCGGCGAGGTGCAGAGCGTCGAGGCCGTTGTGCTTTTCACGGACCTCAGAGGCTTTACGGCTCTGGCCGACACGATGCCGGGCCGCGACCTGATCGCGCTGCTCGACGATTACTTCAACTGCATGGTCCAGCCGATCGTCGCACGCGACGGCGAGGTGCTGAAGTTCATGGGCGACGGCATGCTGGCGGCCTTTGCGGTGGTCCTCGACGACCGGGCCGAGGTCTGCGCCG